>CAIQEX010000435.1 GCA_903870955.1 uncultured beta proteobacterium | reverse complement strand
TGTCGTGTTTGAAGCGGCCTTCGGTGTTCTTCCAGTCCTGCTCGTTATGGCAGTCAGCGCACGTCTTGCCCAGATTGGTCTTGTGTTTGTCGTCCTTTTCGTGACAGCCAAAGCATTCTTTGGGCGCCTCTTTGAACATCTGGCTCTTGTGACATTCCTTGCACTCGACCTTGACATGCTTGCCCACCAAGGGGAACTTGGTCTTGTCGTGGTCGAACTTGCCGGTCTCTTTCCAGTTCTTTTCAACGTGGCAGGCGGCGCAGTTGGTGCCTAGCGATTCCTTGTGCTTGTCATCTTTCTTGTGGCAGGCATAGCACTCCTGGCTCAGCTTGTCTTTTGGATTCTGCGGGTACAGGTTACCGGTGTGGCACTCCTTGCACGCGGTGGTGTGGTGTTTGCCCTTGAGCACATATTTGGTGTCCACATCATGGTCAAACTTGGAGGGCTTCCAGGCCTTGGTGCCGTGACAGGTATCGCACTTTTCACCATAAAGGCCTTTGTGCCCCTTCTGGTCGTCTGTTTTGCGGTGGCAGGCGTAGCAATTCTTGGGCGTGTCTTTGTAGACGTTGTCCTTGTGGCAATCCACGCATTTCACATCGCTGTGTTTGCCAGTGAGTGGGAACTTGGTGGTGTCGTGGTCAAACTTGGCCTCTTTCCAGTCCACCTCGGTATGGCAATCCGCGCACTTGGTACCCAGGGTGCCTTTGTGCTTGTCGTCCTTCTTGTGGCAAGAGTTGCACTCCTGCGGGGCTTCTCGGTGTTTCTTGCCGGCAACGTGGCACTTGTCGCAAGCCACTTTCTCGTGTTTGCCTTTGAGCGTGTAGTCGGTCTTGTTGTTGTGATCGAATTTTTTCTCGTCAAATTCGGTGCTCTTCAGGTCACGTCCCTTGTGCTCTGTGTGGCAACTCTTGCACACCACGGGTTGCTCCAGACGGCCGTGGAATCCGGTCTTACCGCGCACATCCGCACCGACCGGCTTATGGCAATCCATGCACAAACCATCTTGCGCCTTGCGATCGAGCTTGACGTGGCATTGCTTGCAATCGTCCTCGTACTTGGCGTGCCCTTGCATCAGCTTGCCCGGCGCCATGATCGACTCGATCCCTTGCGCCTGTACCGCAGGTGCCAGCGCCAAGGCCAACCCCAATCCGCACGCCAGGCGCAGGAATTGCCGAGACAGATGCTGAATTAGGGTTTTGCCAGTCATGGAGGGTATTTCCGCTAGTACGCGTGGACCGCGTAAACATGCACCAGCGCAGTGAGGATCAGCACATACACAAAGGGAACGTGCGCCACATGCCAGAGTGAAAACAGGAATGAATAGGCCTCGAATTGCGAGACCCGTACCACCGAATTCAAATAGCGGTCCACCATCTTCTTGGCCCGGGTGCGGCGCCGCTTCAAATCTTCGGCGCTCCACTTCTGGCTGGCGGCCATTTTTGGCAACAATGCGTCAAGCTCGGCGGCGCATTTGCGATAGGTCATGAACTGCAATATCGGCAGCCAGAATACGGCGCGGAAATTGGGCACCCAACCTTGCTCGATGCTTTGCTCCTTCTGCTCGAATTCCTTGAGCCGCTGCTCAACCCCGGGCGCAAAGGCGAGGCGCGAGCGGGCGTCTTCTTTGTCCAGCCCCGCATTGCGCATCAATGTTTTCAAATCGACCTGCTCGCCATGCAGGCCCCGGTTGACGCGCTGGAAGATGAAGCGCCCGGCAACCCCACTGCCTGCCACCACGATCATGCTGTAGAAGGCCACGGCGGCATTCAACGATTGGGTATTGAAATTGGAGTGCAGCAGGATGAGTAACGGCCCCAGCACGCCCAAAATAATGTGAAGCCAGAACCAGATCCGAATGCTGCCCCAGTTGTGGGCGAATTTGACGTATTTGCGAAGCGGGTAAGTCAGGAGCAACAACATCATGACCGCGCCGACAACCCCGATCCAGTAGCCCGTATCATCGCCCGATTTGAACAACTCCAGCTGGCTGATGCGCCAGGTTCCCCAGACCAGAATTGCCAAGGTCAAATAGACGAATGTGTCACCCGCCAGCACTTGGACGGACGACTTATCGCTAACTTTTGGCACCGATTTTTGATCTGTATCAGGTTTCATCTTTATCTTGTCGGCAAAATAATCGCCACAGCTCCGCTCGCATCCGCTTGGAAAAGCAGACGCCCAATAGTAAGGTAACGCATAAACGATGACAAACTGGTTATGCGCCTTCTGATTTAATCAATTTGTTGGCACCAGACGACAAATTCACACCGGCTCGCACGTAACTTTGTGTAAACCGGGTGCTTTCAGTGCACCCGCATGGGGATTATTCGGAAATCAGCGCCGCATCAAGCACTTCAATCCAATGCCGCACAGGCGCTGAAGTGCCACTTTGCAAGTGGGTAATACAGCCGATGTTGGCACTGATGATTACCTCGGCCGGCCCGGGCTCCAGGTTTTGCAGTTTGCGATCCCGCAGTTGGTAGGAAATTTCTGGATTCAGCACGGAATAAGTTCCTGCCGAGCCGCAACACAGGTGCGCTTCATTGGCGGCCAAGCGAACCGAAAAGCCCAACTCCGCCAGATATTGCTCCACCCCGCCGCGCAGTTTTTGTCCATGCTGCAAGGTGCAGGGTGGATGGAACACCAAGTCCGGTTTGGACTCGGCATTTAGTTTGGTCCGCAATACGGCTACCAGTTCCGGCAGCATTTCGCTTAAATCCCGCGTCAGCTCACTGACGCGTGCCGCCTTTACGGCGTAAAGCGGGTCGTCACGCAGAATATGGCCGTATTCCTTGACCGTAACGCCGCAGCCGGACGCATTCATCACCAGGGCCTCCACGCCGCTGCCGCAACCGGGCGCAATCAGCGGCCACCAAGCGTCAATATTGGCGCGCATCTGCTCTTTGCCGCCGTCCTGGTCATTCAGGTGAAACTTGACCGCGCCGCAACAGCCTGACTTGGGTGCCACGATAGATTGAATTTCCGCCGCATCCAGCACGCGGGCCGTGGCGGCGTCGATATTTGGGCTCATGCTGGGTTGGGCGCATCCGGCCAGCATCAAGACCTTGCGGGCATGGCTGCGCCGGGGCCAGACGCCCGTATCCTGCTTGGGCGGAACTTTGTTTTGCAGGCTGACTGGCAGGAGTGGTCGCACGATTTGACCCAGTTTCATCGCTGGGGCAAACAAAGGTGAAGGCAAACCCTCCTTTAAGGCCCAACGTACCGTTTTTTCCGCGACCGGACGTGGCACCTTGGCGTCCACCAGTTTGCGACCAATGTCGATCAAGTGCCCGTAGTCGACGCCACTCGGGCACGTGCTTTCGCAGTTGCGGCAGGTTAGGCAGCGATCCAGATGCAGTTGGGTCTTGCGGGTGGGTACCTGGCCTTCCAGGACCTGCTTCATCAAATAAATACGCCCGCGGGGACCATCGAGTTCATCACCCAGCAGTTGATAGGTGGGACACGTGGCGGTGCAAAAGCCGCAATGCACACATTTGCGCAGAATGGCTTCCGCCGCCTGACCGTCGGGCGTGTTCTGGTACTCGGGTGCGAGATTGGTTTGCATCAGGAGACAAGGCCCGGATTAAAAATGTGGTGCGGATCGAAACTGGTTTTGAGGCGTTGGCTGATGGCGCTCAGTGTCGGGCTGTCACTGCGCAACGTCTTGGCTGCACTGACAGCGTTGGCCTGGGCCGCAGAATCCGGGTTCACAAAGAGCGCAGCGCTACCACCAACCTCACGCGCCAACACTTGTAGCTCGTCACCAAAAGCCAATGGAGCCCAAAGCCAACGCAGCCCACCGTGCCACTCGATCAAGGGATGGGATGGCAAACGCAGGACAGGGGCAGTCTGTGGCACGCTGATACGCCAGAGCACCGCATCCGGTTGTGGCTGGTCAACAAAGAACGGTAGCTGCTGGTTGCGGCACAAATTCCAATCGGACATGGTTTGGGCGTTATCCATGCGTTGCCCCGGCACTTCGGTCAACATGCGTTGACTGGCGGCCTCTACCGCCGCCACGGCACCGCGCAGGCGCACATACAGGCTTGGGTTGGCGGGGACCATCGATCCCTCGCCAGGGCTGGGGGCCTTAACCCAGCAACTGGCATTGATCGGCAATGGTTCACCACCCCAGCGGTGCAGGTGTTCGAGTGCTTCGTGCTGCTCCAAGGCGAAGTGCAGCGTGGCTTCGGCCGGTGCCATGGGCAATACCTTGAGTGAAATCTCGGTTAGTAAGCCCAATGTGCCGCGTGCGCCCACCATGAGGCGCGACACGTCATAGCCGGCTACGTTCTTCATTACCTGGCCACCGAAGGTGAGGCTCTGACCCAGACCATTGATGAGTTTCACACCCAGCACGTAGTCGCGCACGCCTCCTACACTGGCACGGGCCGGGCCCGCCAGACCGGCAGCCACCATGCCTCCCACGGTCGCACACTTTGGCTCTAGAGCGTTGGATTGCGACCAGGTCAAATGCGGGGGTTCAAAGGCCAGGCACTGCCCTTGTTCGGCCAGCAATGCCTCAAGGTCGGCTAGTGGCGTACCGCTACCCACGGTCACGACCAATTCGGTGGGTTCGTAACTGATGACACCGCTCAATGTGCGGGTGTCCAACAGTTCGCCATGCGAAACGCCCTGAAACGACTTGCTTCCGCCGCCACGTATGCACAAAGGTGTTGCGTCGGTACGGGCTGCGGCAATTTGATCCGAAATGGTGCGGAGGGCGTGTTCCATGTGGGGCATGGCAGCGATGGTACGGGTTGCTCAAACCCAAAAGCGTGAATTATTTGAACGCCGAGGGTTAAAAAATTAGTCTTTAAAGTAGTTCACGGGAAGTCCCGGGACCTCTACGCGGGTCGAAAAGACCGCACCAGAGTCCGGAAAACGCGCTAACTCGGCATCGCTGCGGCCATGGCGCGCGGTGGTGAGAAACAAGGTTTTCAAGTCATCTCCACCAAAACAAGGCATGGTGGGGCACTGGGCCGGAGCTTCCAGTTCGCGCAACAGACGACCGTCTGGCGCAAAGCAACTGACCCGACGGCCCTCAAACATGGAAACCCAATAGTTGCCGTCAACGTCCATTGCCGAGCCGTCAGGTCGGCCTTGATAGGAGCGATCTTCGAAGGTCCATCCAGCAGGTTTGGCGGCAAACTGGAGATGGGTTCGATGCGCGCTGAGCACATTGTTGGGCGCATCAAAGTCCCAGGCATGCACCACGTGACCGGGCGTATCGGCCCAATACAACGTGTTGCCCTGCGGGCTCCAAGCCAGGCCATTGGCGGTCAAGGCGTCACCGGCCTGGCGCTTCACCAAGGCGCTGCCAGACCTGCAGTCTATGGAAAACAATTCGGCAGCACGGCGGGCCTTGGGCTCGTCAATGGTGCCAACCCAGAAGCGCCCCAATGCATCGCACTTGCCATCATTGGCACGCACCGCAGCCACGTCGTAAGGCAACTCGGTAATCAGTTCAAGCGCACCACCCCAATGTCGCGCGCGAACTACACCGTGGCGCAGTGCAATCACCAGCCCCCCGGAAGCGGCAGGCGCTATACAGCCCGGCTCAGAGGGCATGTCCCAGGCTTCGACAGGTCCAGTACCTTCAGGAGCTCGCAGAACTTTCTTGCCCGGAATGTCGACCCAGTACAGGCTCCGCTCCAGCGGGTGCCAGAACGGGGACTCGCCTAGTTCATAGGTGTCTGATCCCAATTTCTGCCAAGGTGACGCAGTGTTCATGCACGAAGCTCCTGATTCTCAATCGCACTATGGGAGGTTTTCATGCCGCTGTCTCCACTTGGATACGCATGCGGGCGCTGAAGGTTTCATCTGGCTGCAGCACGCGCAAGCCCAACGACTCGCAGGGCTGGCCGGATTGCTGCGCCAGTGCCAAGGCATTGTTGATATGGCTAACCGGCTCGATGGCGATGCTGTCGCGCTGCGGCGTGGTGAAAACCACCAGGCAGTTCAAATCGGAAGTCACAGTGACCTGCAAACCTCCTTCGATCAATTGCACGCTGCCGCTCCAGCCGTCAAAGCAGTGATCCACATTCAAGTCGCTGCAATCGGTGTCCAATCCTGCATTGACCGAACGGCGGGTTGGCAATTTGTCCTCCCCCATCTCCCAGCGGCCTGCTGCGATGAACCTTAGGTGCGTGTTCTCGCTCTTCGCAAAATAGGGGTGCCAACCCAGGCCAAAGGGCGCCGCTTCCCCCGCACGGTTGGTGATGGAAAGTTGCATATCCAAGGCGTCGTCGCTTAGCGTGAAGGTCTGATGGGCGTCAAAGGCAAATGGCCAGGAGGCGTCCGCGACGTGGTGATAACGCAGAACGCAGCGCGTTTCGCTGGCCTCTTCCATAACCCATGGTCGCTCCCAACCGACGCCGTGAATCGCATGGGGCTCAGGCGCGAAGTTCTGCGGCAACACATAGTCCCGGCCGGCCCAATGCAACTGACGGTAGCCAATGCGGTTTGAATAGGGCACCAGCGGATAGCTACCCGACACCTGCACGGACTGAAGTTCCGTTGCCGGCGTGGAGCGAAGCACTTCCTGCTCGCCAAGCCACAGACCGGCGACACAACCGCCCAGAGCAGGTACCAGTTCGCAACGCAGAGCGCCGCTCAAAAGGGAAATAAAAGGCGTCATATAGGAGAAGCTAAGGCGTGCAGGCGACGGGGACAAAAAGAACCGCTGCGCAATGGCGCGCGTTGTCTTGCAACGGGATTGTGCATTGTCGCAAGCCCAAAAAAGAAACCCGGCGGAACTTCGGGGTTACCAAAGTTGCGCCGGGTGGCTTTGCCAGATGGCTCTGGCGATCAGGCTGGGAGCGGCTGCTCCCAATCCAGATTAGCGACCGTAAGCAGACTCGCCGTGGGACGTGATGTCCAGGCCTTCGCGCTCGTCTTCTTCGCTGACACGCAGACCAATGGTCTTGTCGACAATGAAGTAAGCGATGAAAGACACAACACCGGACCAGACCACCGTGGTCAGCACAGCCTTGGTCTGGATCCAGACCTGGGCGCTGATGGAGTAGTCGGCAGAGGTCACCATGGTGGCAGTAACCCAGTCAGCCACGTAGCCAGGTCCACCCAGGGCTGGCGAGTTGAACACGCCAGTCAGGATTGCGCCCAAGATACCGCAGACACCGTGCACGCCGAACACGTCCAGCGTATCGTCAGCGCCCAGCAGTTTCTTCAGGCCTGTCACGCCCCACAGACCGGCAAAGCCAGACAGCAAGCCAATGATCAAGGCACCGCCGATGCCGACGTTGCCAGCCGCGGGGGTAATGGCAACCAGGCCAGCCACCGCACCGGATGCAGCACCCAGCATGGAGGCTTTGCCCTTGTGCAAGGCTTCACCGATGGACCATGTCAGTACCGCAGCTGCAGTCGCACCAAAAGTATTGATGAAGGCCAGAGCCGCGAAACCGTTGGCTTCCAGAGCAGAACCAGCGTTGAAACCGAACCAGCCCACCCACAGCAGCGAAGCACCAACCATGGTCAATGTCAGGCTGTGAGGAGCCATCGATTCCTTGCCGTAACCGACACGTTTACCGATGAAGTAGGCACCGACCAAACCAGCCACAGCAGCGTTGATGTGCACCACAGTACCGCCAGCGAAGTCCAGCGCACCCCATTGCCAAACCATACCGGCCTTGGCAGTCATTGCATCAGCAACTTCCTTGGAAGCATAGGCGTCAGGACCCATCCAGAACCACACCATGTGGGCAATGGGAGCGTAGGAGAAAGTGAACCACAGAACCATGAAGGCCAGGGCAGCGGAGAACTTGATACGTTCGGCAAAGGAGCCGACGATCAGGCAGCAAGTAATGCCGGCGAACGTGGCCTGGAAGGCGGCAAACACGATTTCGGGAATAACAACGCCCTTACTGAAGGTGGCAGCGTTGACAAAGGTGCCTGCCACGTTGTCCCAGATACCCTTCATGAAGAGGCGATCAAATCCACCAACGTAGGCATTGCCTTCGGTGAAAGCCAGGCTGTAGCCATAGATAAACCACAGCACGACGATCAGTGAGAACGTCACCATGACCTGCATCAGGACGGAAAGCATATTCTTGCTGCGTACCAAGCCGCCGTAGAACAGTGCCAAGCCAGGAACCGTCATCAAGATCACCAACAAAGTGGAGACCATCATCCAAGCGGTATCACCCTTGTTTGGAACAGGCGCGGGTGCTGCGGCAGCTGAGGCGTCGGCAGCCGGAGCAGACGCAGCAGCAGCGGGTGCTGCAGCGGCGGGAGCGGCTGCAGGTGCTTCAGCCTTGGCTTCGGAGGCAACGGCAGCCGGGGCAGCCGTTTGTGCCGGCGCAAAGGTGGCTGCTGTTAGCAAGCCTAGCCCCAACGCGAGGGAGACAAGTAGTTTTTTCATGATGTTTTTCCTTTATGTTTGGTAAGAAACGCTTAAAGCGCTTCCTTTCCCGTCTCACCCGTGCGGATGCGAACGACCTGCTCGACGTCGTAGACAAAAATCTTGCCGTCGCCGATTTTTCCGGTGCGAGCAGCGCCTTCGATGGCTTCGATGACTTGTTCAACCAACGCGTCATCGATGGCCGCTTCAATCTTCACTTTGGGCAAAAAATCCACCACGTATTCGGCACCGCGGTAGAGTTCTGTGTGCCCTTTCTGCCGTCCAAAGCCTTTGACTTCGGTGACGGTAATGCCTTGCACGCCAATACTGGACAAGGCTTCACGCACCTCATCGAGCTTGAACGGTTTAATAATGGCCGTTACGAGTTTCATGTATTTACCTCAGCTAGATATCAGGGGTTGCAGACACCGGCCTGGGATCGCCGGCTTCTCCAAAAATCAGGAGATGAACCACCTAAGCAGGGTCCATGCCAACCCGATCAAATTGATAGAAGTACCCTGTGTGCACCAAAAGTCCGTGTGCCGCGTTACAAATACTGTACATTTACACAGCATGCACTGAGATGGTGCAATAACAAGATGCGCACGCAAAGAATGCGCACCGATTTGGAAAGTCACGCTATGAGCCTATCTTTGGTGCAGAGTCGCGCACTCCTGGGTCTGGAAGCCGCAAAAGTCACCGTTGAAGTGCACCTTGCCAACGGCTTGCCGAGCTTCACCCTCGTTGGTCTTGCCGAAGTGGAAGTCAAAGAGGCACGCGAGCGCGTGCGCTGCGCCATTCAAAACTCCGGCTTGGAATTTCCAACGAATAAGCGAATCACGGTGAATTTGGCGCCTGCAGACCTGCCCAAGGACTCCGGACGACTCGACCTGCCGATTGCCTTGGGCATCTTGGCCGCCAGCGGTCAGATCGATGCGCAACGCCTGAAAGACCATGAGTTTGCTGGCGAACTATCACTTTCGGGCGAATTGCGGCCCGTTCGTGGCGCATTGGCCATGGCACTCACGGTCTTGCACGCCAACCCACCCATCAAGCTGGTTCTGCCACCCGGCAGTGCAGAAGAGGCCGCTTTGGTGCCAGGCGTCAACATTTACCGTGCACGCCATTTGCTGGATGTGGTGCGGCAGTTTTTGGCGCCAGGTGTCGATATGGCCGATGCGCAAGATCCAAGCTTTGCAGATGGCTGGTGTCGCATGGAGGCTTCGGCACCAACGGCCCGCGAAATTTTCCCGGATATGGCGGATGTCAAAGGTCAGGCGGGGGCCAAACGTGCGCTTGAAATTGCTGCGGCAGGCGGGCACAGCGTTCTTTTGGTGGGACCTCCCGGCTCAGGTAAGTCCATGCTGGCGCAACGATTTGCGGGCCTCCTGCCGGATATGAGCCCGGAAGAAGCATTGCAGAGTGCCGCGATCCATTCGTTGAGTGGACGCTTCAGCATGGAGCGTTGGGGTAGGCGTCCAACGTGTGCACCCCATCATTCAGCCAGTGCCGTGGCGCTGGTGGGGGGAGGTTCTCCACCTCGGCCGGGTGAAATCTCTTTGGCTCACCATGGCGTGCTGTTTCTTGACGAATTTCCGGAGTTCAATCGTGCCGCATTGGAATCCCTGCGCGAGCCCCTGGAAACAGGCCACATCACCATCGCGCGGGCCGCACGAAGAGCCGAATTCCCGGCCCAATTCCAATTGATCGCGGCCATGAACCCTTGTCCTTGTGGCTATTTGGGAAGCACAGCACACAACTGCCGCTGTACGCCGGACCAAGTAACGCGCTATCAAGGCAAACTGAGCGGTCCGCTGTTGGACCGTATCGACCTTCACGTGGAAGTACCCAATCTGCCCGCAAACGACGTGCTTCACGCACCTGCCGGCGAAAACAGTGCTGACATGCGCGCACGCTGTACAGCCGCTCGCGAGCGTGCGTTTGTACGCCAGGGCAAGGCAAACCACGCACTGGTCGGGCAAGAGATTGATCGCTATGCGCCACTCGATAACGCAACCAACCAACTGCTGCAACTTGCGGCAGTCCGTTTGGGTTGGTCGGCACGTGGGATTCATCGCACACTCAAAATCGCCCGGACCATTGCCGACTTGGCTGGCAGCGCAGAAATAGGTTTGGCGCACGCGGCCGAGGCCATGCAATACCGCCAAAACGGCCCTAACGCCCTTTAGTCAGACCAGCAAATTGCTCCGCATAAAACCGCGAAGTCGCTAAAATTGATGCACCGGATACCGCTGTACGCTACCATCCGCCCTTACAGGGAACACGCGCAAAGCGCCACACACAATGACCTCAAAACTGCAACATATTGATCAAATTCCAGTGGCGCCAGGCGTTTCGGGTGCAGAACTGGCGGCGCAACTTCTTTCTGCGCCTGAGGCATTGACTGGCCTCACCATTGAGGAGGCACGGGTCGTGGTGCGTTATATGGCACCTCGGTTTTTCCCGGCAAATACCACTTTTATCCGCGAAGGCGATGCCGGTGACAGTGGTTTTATGGCGCTGCTGATTGAAGGCGATGTGGTGGTCGAGAGGGTCACCGTGAGTCGCACCGAGCCGGTGACCATTCGTGTACTGGGACCTGGCAGCTTGATCGGTGAGATTGGATTGGTAGATAAGGAGCCGCGCTCGGCCTCTTGCACCGCTGGAACTGATGTCTGGTGTGCCATTCTGACCCGCGAGGGCATTGAATCCATGATTACCCGCGATCCAGTGGTTGCGGCGCGATTGCTATTAGGGGTATCGGCAAATATTGCTGAACGGCTGCGCGATACCAACCGCCAACTGAAACTGTATGCGCGCCTGGCGACGGCCATGCGAGAGGAGTTGACCAGCGTCAGCACTCCTTCAACACAACGACCCTCGGGACACTGAGCAGCGCGCCTGCTTGAATGCCCGGCCTGAAGCCAGTCGTGGCCTACCGCAAAAGGGCGTGACAATAGCCCGTTATCCCGTCCGTTTAATTTGCCCCCTAGCGCCAACGCTTACGCGCTGTCGACGCCTCCCTACTGCAACCCAAAATTCCCTTGTCCCAACAGCAGATTCTTCAAGAGATTTTCGGTTATGACCAATTCCGAGGACCGCAGCAGGCCATAGTCGAACACATGATCGCCGGTCACGATGCACTGGTTCTCATGCCAACCGGTGGCGGCAAGAGTCTGTGTTACCAGATTCCAGCCATCGCCCGGCAGCGGGCAGGGCATGGCGTCACGATCGTCGTGTCACCCCTGATTGCCCTGATGCACGATCAGGTCGGTGCCTTGCATGAGGCCGGGGTCAGCGCGGCATTTCTCAATTCTTCCTTGAGTGGCGAAGAGGCTTACCAAGTTGAGCAAAGCATGTTGCGCGGTGAAATTACGCTCCTGTATGCCGCGCCGGAACGACTGACCACACCGCGTTTTCTGAGTCTGCTGGATTCGCTGTTTGAACGCGGCTTTTTGAGCATGTTTGCCATTGACGAGGCCCACTGCGTCAGTCAGTGGGGCCACGATTTCCGTCCAGATTACCGTGCACTCACCGTGTTGCACGAGCGTTTCCCCGGCGTTCCGCGAGTGGCTCTGACCGCCACGGCTGATGCATTGACACGCGACGACATTGTCGAGCGGCTACAACTCGAAGGTGCACGTGCCTTTGTCAGCAGCTTTGATCGACCAAACATCCGCTACACCATTGTGGAAAAGCGCGACAGCACCCAACAGCTATTGCGCTTTATTGAACGTGAACACGAGGGCGAGGCGGGCATTGTCTACTGCCAATCACGTCGCAAAGTGGAAGACATGGCGCAAACCTTGGTGGCCTCTGGTATCCAGGCATTGCCGTACCACGCGGGAATGGAATATGGCGTGCGGCAAAAAAACCAGGACCGGTTTTTACGCGAGGACGGAATTGTCATGGTGGCGACCATTGCTTTTGGCATGGGTATCGACAAGCCGGATGTTCGGTTTGTGGCGCATCTGGACATGCCCAAAAACATCGAGGGCTACTACCAGGAGACTGGACGGGCCGGGCGAGACGGACTTCCCGCACAGTCATGGATGGCTTATGGCCTCCAGGACGTGGTCAACCAACGTCGCATGATCGACGAAAGCCCTGCTGGCGAAGAGTTCAAGCAGGTCATGCGCGGCAAGCTCGATGCCCTGCTGGGTTTGGCAGAAGCCACCGATTGCCGCCGCGTGCGCTTACTGGGGTATTTCGGCGAAGACAGTCAGCCTTGTGGCAACTGCGATAACTGCCTGCATCCACCTGACATTTGGGATGGCACAGACGCGGCTCGCAAACTGCTCAGCACGATCTACCGTATTCAACAAATGAGTGGCGTGAGCTTTGGTGCCGGCCACGTGATGGATATTGTGCGCGGCAAAACGACTGAAAAGACATCGCAATACGGTCATGAAGCACTCAGCACCTTTGGCGTCGGCGCGACTTTGAGCGAAATGCAACTGCGTGGCGTACTTAGGCAACTGATTGCCATGGGCGCGGTGCGGGTGGATGGACAGGCATTCAATACGCTGCAACTCACGGAGCAGTCGCGTGCCGTCTTGCGTGGGGAGGTTAGCGTTCAGTTGCGTGAATCTGCCGCCGAGAAGGAGCGTAAACCCAAGCGCAGTGCCCGTTTGGGCGCTGTGATCAAGGCGCCCATTGCGCTGGATAGCGATGCTTTGATGCGCTATTCCGCACTCAAGGCATGGCGGGCTGAAGTCGCTCAGCAGCACAACCTACCGGCTTATGTGATTTTTCATGACGCCACCTTGGCGGCTATTGCGCAGCGCGCTCCGCAGTCGCTGGACGATTTGCAGGGGATAAGTGGCATTGGTGCTAAAAAGCTGGACGCCTACGCCAAGGAAGTCTTACGGGTGGTAACTTTGCGCTGAAGGCGCCAGGACTTGCCCATGATCTTCACGGGCGTCCATCCTTGCTGGGCTCAATGCGGGTGAAAACCGCTTTCAAATGCCATGGCAGCACCCGTCATGGTGGCCTGCAGGCGTGCAATGGCACGGTTGTGACGCTCACATGCGACGGATTTACCGGCCTGCTGCCGATGATGCTGAATCAAAGTCTGCCATTTGCTGCGGCAACTATCTAGCGCACCGGCGAAATTCAGTGCGATATAGGCTGAGTGGTTGTTATGTGTCTGACGAAACTCATCAGACCAATAATTGAACAACTGCCATTTGTAGGTTCCCTTTTCAGGAACCGGAATCGTATTTCTGTGCATATAAAAACGGTGCGAGTCTTAGAACATGGATGCGTGTCACATGTTTCTTGCATTCCCTAGGCTAATGACGCACCACGCACTAAATCGGTTGACATGGGTTTGAACTCAGGCACCCGATTTACTCGCGCTTTATGAAGAAGGTCTCTTCAAAACGATGGCGGGCGCAGTTTCCACTGCCGCAATCTGGGTTATTTTGATAACCACACTTTCCCAGCCTTTCCATGGCCTAATGGGACAGATTGAACTAATTGGCGTGGCAGAAGCCGCAGCAATTACCAGTCGAATCAGTCCTTCCATGGCTGATTAGTCAATATTAATCAATGTGTTTTTCCAGAAGAGGTGGCTTATGACATTTCCAAAACTATTTCATTGGACGAAGTTGGCAGTAGGCGCGATTAGCCTTGTGCTGGGTGCCAGTGTTTGGGCCCAATCTGCCTCTGCAAACCCTGCCTCGAGTTGCAGCAATCTGCTGCACAAGACCTATAACCGCCTGCAGGACGATGCGCCGCAAGACCTGTGTCAGTACGCTGGAAGGGTGCTGCTGGTGGTGAATACGGCCAGTTACTGCGGTTTCACGTCTCAGTACGAAGGACTGGAAAGACTGCATGCAGATCGCAAGGAAAAAGGACTGGTGGTGCTGGGTTTCCCCTCCAACGATTTTGGTCACCAGGAACCCGGTAGCAGCAAAGAAATCGCCGATTTTTGCGCCAATACGTACGGCGTGAAGTTCCCGATGTTTGAAAAGTCGGTTGTCAGTGGGTCTGGTGCAAACCAGCTTTACCGTGAGTTAGGTCAAGCCACGGGCAAGACACCGCAGTGGAACTTTCACAAGTACCTGATTGGTCGGGACGGCAAGGTGATCGCCAGCTATGCCAGCAACGTCACCCCCCAGGACAAAAAGCTGCTGACTGACATTGACCGCGCTTTAAGCGCAAACTAATTTCTTCGAAATTTGTACGCATAATTTGATGCTTTTTTTGCATAACATTTCCATGTAATTGCTTGGTAACTCCGGTACCGATTCATAGAATTGACGACCAGCCCAAAAAAACGCTGTTTTTAGCGTATTTGGGGAGTCGCCTTTTC
Organism: uncultured beta proteobacterium; assembly: GCA_903870955.1. Taxonomy (GTDB): domain Bacteria; phylum Pseudomonadota; class Gammaproteobacteria; order Burkholderiales; family Burkholderiaceae_C; genus Allorhodoferax. Next base: position 1,545 of record CAIQEX010000435.1, on the reverse strand, counting down.
AAAGTGATCCCGTACTTGCTTTGAAAAGTCGATTTTCAAACTAGGAGTCTTTTCATGAATTCACCCCGTATGCAAGGCTTGACGCTGGATGCCCCCAGCTATGTCAAGAGCGCGCGCCTGATCGCTTGGGTCGCCGAAATGGTGGCACTCTGCAAACCAGCGAAAGTTTACTGGTGCGATGGCTCTGAGGAAGAGTACCAGCGCCTGTGCCAACAACTAGTAGAGGCTGGCACCTTCAAGCGACTCAACGCCGCCAAACGCCCCAACAGTTTCCTGGCCTGCTCCGATCCCAGCGACGTAGCCCGCGTGGAAGACCGCACCTTTATTTGCAGTGCCAAGAAGGAAAACGCCGGCCCCACCAACAACTGGATGGAACCGTCGGAAATGCGTGCCCTGTTGCAGACTGGCAAGGATGGCAAGAAGGCCCTGTTCGACGGCTGCATGAAAGGCCGCACCATGTATGTGGTGCCTTTCTCCATGGGTCCATTGGGTTCGCACATTGCGCACATCGGCATTGAACTTTCCGACAGTGCCTATGTCGCCGTGAACCAGCGCATCATGACGCGCATGGGCAAAGCCGTGTACGACGTGCTGGGCGTAGATGGCGATTTTGTCCCCTGCGTGCATACGGTCGGTGCACCGCTCGAGGCTGGTCAAACCGATGTGAAGTGGCCTTGCAGCCCGACCAAATACATCGTGCATTACCCCGAAACCCGTGAAATCTGGTCGCATGGTTCCGGCTATGGCGGCAACGCGCTGCTTGGCAAGAAGTGCTTTGCGTTGCGTATCGCATCAAACATGGGGCGCGATCAAGGCTGGTTGGCCGAGCACATGCTGATTCTGGGTGTGACCAATCCACAGGGCAAAAAATACCATGTGGCGGCGGCCTTCCCGAGCGCCTGCGGCAAGACCAACTTCTCGATGCTGGTTCCGCCTGAAGGCTTTGAAGGGTGGAAGGTCACGACCATTGGCGACGACATCGCCTGGATCAAGCCGCATTCCGACGGCAAGCTTTACGCCATCAATCCCGAAGCGGGTTACTTCGGTGTCGCGCCCGGTACCAACTTCCATACCAACCCCAACTGCATGGCCAGTTTGGACAAAGATGTGATCTTCACCAACGTCGCGCTGACCGATGACGGTGATGTCTGGTGGGAAGGCATGGAAAAGGACTCTGGAACCGTTCCGGCACATCTGATTGACTGGCAAGGCAACGACTGGACACCGGCAATAGCCAAGGAAACCGGCGCCAAGGCCGCACATCCGAATGCCCGCTTTACCGTGACCGCCACCAACAACCCCGCTCTGGATTCACAGTGGAACGACCCCGCTGGGGTAGCCATCGACGCCTTCATCTTTGGCGGTCGTCGCTCCACCACCGTGCCGTTGGTAACCGAAGCCCGCAACTGGGTTGAAGGTGTCTATATGGCAGCCACCATGGGCTCTGAGACCACTGCCGCTGCCGTGGGCCAAATGGGTGTGGTGCGCCGCGACCCCTTCGCGATGTTGCCCTTCTGCGGCTACAACATGAGCGACTACTTCCAG
>CAIQEX010000434.1 GCA_903870955.1 uncultured beta proteobacterium | reverse complement strand
AGCATTCGACCCAGCGGCTCCAGCGGCGGGCGCACTGCGCGCGGCTCGGAAAGTGAACGCTGTGTGGCCTGAACCAGTGCAGACAGGCTGTCGTAGGCCTCACGTCGTGCCAGACGCCAGCGCAATTCTGGCTCGTTATCGACAGCCTGCAACTGCCACAGGCCCAAGGCCTCGCGCGCATGGCGGGCTTGCGCTGCCAGCGTGCGCTGCACCAGAGCGGCAATCTGCGTGCGCTCCCATGACGGCAGCACATAGCTGAAGGCCCAGGCGATGGTGACACCGATCAGTGTGTCGGCGATGCGCTCCAGTGCCTCAAAGCTGGGATTGCCCCCGGCGTTGAGCATGTGCACCTGTACCAACCCGAGCACCGTAGCCGCCACTGCCGTGACCAGGTAGCGCTTGATTGCAAAGGCATGGGCGAAGGCCTGCGCCAGGGTTGCGATCACCAGCAGCAGCGCGATCGGGGTATGCAAATACAACAGTAACCCCACCACGATGCAGCCGATCAGGGTGCCCAAAACACGGCTGTTGCGTCGGTCCAGGGTCTGGGCCAGGCTTCCGCGCAGCACCACCACGATGGTCAAAAATATCCAGTAGTCATGCGTTCCCCAAGGCGTAGCCAAAGCAATCAGGTAGGCGGTGCCTATCGCCAGGGAGGCGCGAATGGCATGGCGCAAAGGGGCAGCTTGCCAGCGCCATAGCGCATAAAAGGGCTGCCAGGACCAAACCGTGGGGCTGACAAACAATTGCCAGTTGGTGCGCACCAGACCGACATCAGGTTCCTCCTCGCCACGCGCCAACGCGATCAGATGCAGGGTGTCGTCGTTGAGGTAACCCATGCGACTGGCCAAGCCACGGGTGAGTACAGCCGGGCTGGGCTCCGCGCCCAGCACCGATTCTGCGGCGGCTTCATCCGTCCATTGCAAGGTGGCCAGTCGGGGTCTGCAAGTCGCAAGAGTGGTGGGTGTTTGCCCCAAGAGCAGGGCATCGGCCAACTGCTCAACGCCGTCGGCCAGTGCCTCCAGCACTTCGCGTAGCGCCTGCAACACAGGTGCATGCCCGGCGTGGCCCTTGAGCATGTCCAGGTCCAGTTCACACACCAGCAGATGGTCACGCATCTCCAACACCCGCAACAGCATGCTGGCCAATTGCTGGCGACGCGGCGTGCGAGGCGACTCCAACAGGATGTCGCGCGCGGTTTGCAATTGGTCAGCCAGAGCCGCCTGTTGCTGCAACAGGGCTCCGATCAATGCCCCTTCCTTGGCGCCATCGACACGGCTCGCCGGCGAAAACTGGTGCGCCTGGGTCCGCATGAGCTGGGACAGGGCGAGCAAGGTATCGGCCAGCATCTGCACCCGATAGCGCGGGTTGAGTACCGAGTTGGCCAGCGTGGCCCAGACCAGGTACGCCGCGCTGCCCATCGCGAAATAGAGGCACGTCAACAGATTGTTCGCACTGTTGGTGTGGTTTGGCACGGCCATAGAAAAAACCATCGCGAACATGATGGACACCGAGATTGGCAAACCCCGCTTGCCCCAGGCGCCAGCCAAAAAGGCGACGAAACTCCCGCTCACCAACAGTAAGCCCAAACTGATGGGCCGGGCATGCAAAACCTGCACGCCATAAAACAAGGGCAATCCGAGCAACAGGGCCGGCAATAACTGCCAGAACTTGCCACGCTGTGGCGCGGGCTGATCGGGTGGAATGCACACCACAACCCCCACCGATGCGGCGGCCGCTGCGAACGTGCCCAGCAGCAAGTGCACGCCGCCCGATATCACCAACAGCCCCAGCGCGGCCGACAGGCCATTGCTCACGTAATAGCTCAGTGCAATCCTGAGAGCCAGGCGTTTACGGAGCTCGGTAGGGCGCAACACAGGCAGGGTTCCGATTGACTAAGCCATGGACCTTAACCAGCCCAGACCCGCCGAGGTTCCACCGGCTCCAGGCTGTGCCGGTCGGTATTCGCAACCGACCCACCCGGGATAACCCAGTTCGTCCAATAAGGCAAACAGATAGGCAAAGTTCACTTCACCCTGATCGGGTTCATGGCGATGCGGAACGCCGGCAATCTGGATATGACCGACCCGGCCCGTGGGCAGGTACTGGCGCAGCTTCATGCCCAGGTCTCCCTCGACAACCTGGCAATGGTAAAGGTCCATTTGCACCTTCAGGTTGGGTGCTCCGACTTCGGCGACGATGCTGTGGGCCACATCCTGCCGATTGAGGAAGTAGCCGGGCATGTCGCGGCGGTTAATGGGTTCGATCAGTATCTCAACCTGCGCTTTCATTGCCTGGTTTGCCGCCCATTCCAGGTTTGTCAGGTAGGTGGCTTCGTGTTCCGTAGTGTCTGAGTCTGTGGTGCGCAAACCTGCCATCACATGGATGCGCGGGCAGGACAGCTCTGCAGCGTAGTCCAAGGCGATGAGCAGGCCCGCACGGAACTCCGCCTCTCGGCCTGGCAAACTGGCCAGGCCGCGCTCCCCGCCGTCCCAATCGCCAGGTGGCGCATTGAACAGCACCTGTTGCAAACCATGTGCCTTCAACCGCGCCGCAAGGTCTGCCTTGGCAAAAGCGTAGGGGAAAAGGAATTCGACAGCCTTGAAACCATCGTCGGCGGCGGCCGCAAAGCGATCCAGAAAAGCATGTTCTGGATACAGCATGGATAAGTTGGCAGCAAATTGGGGCATGGGTTCACAGCATAACGACATGCCGATGGGCCCGCGCAATGCCGCCCATGCGACACGGGATTCGCATGCCCGCGTGCCGGGCCGGGCGCTAGCAGGTAGACTGCGCGCCTGACCCCCCAAGACACACGAGAGACCCTATGCAATACCAAGCCCATTCCGACCGCTACAACGGCACCATGCCCTACCGCACATGTGGCAAAAGCGGCCTCAAGCTGCCCGCGGTGTCCCTGGGCTTGTGGCACAACTTTGGCGACGCAACGCCGTTTCAAACGCAGCGCGACATGCTGCGCACGGCTTTTGATCTGGGCATCACCCATTTCGATCTGGCCAACAACTACGGCCCACCGTACGGCAGCGCCGAGACCAACTTCGGCGAGCATATGCGCCGGGACTTCAAACCCTACCGCGACGAATTGCTCATCTCCAGCAAGGCGGGTTGGGATATGTGGCCGGGCCCGTACGGCCAGGGTGGCGGTTCGCGCAAGTACGTGCTGGCGAGCCTGGACCAAAGCCTCAAGCGCATGGGTCTGGACTATGTGGACATTTTCTATTCGCACCGCTTTGACCCGGATACACCACTGGAAGAGACCATGGGCGCCTTGGCCACTGCCGTTCAGCAGGGCAAGGCGCTGTATGTGGGCATCAGCAGTTACTCTGCTGGCAAAACGCGTGAGGCAGCCGCGATTCTGAAAAGTATGGGTGTACCGGCGCTGATTCACCAACCGTCCTATAGCCTGCTGAACCGTTGGATCGAGGAAGACCTGCTCAACGCCCTCGAAGAAACCGGTATGGGTTGCATTGCCTTTAGCGCGCTGGCGCAGGGCTTGCTCTCAGACAAGTACCTGAAGGGCGTGCCTGCAGATGCCCGCATCAACCGGCCCGGTGGTGGTTCGTTTACCTCTGATCACCTGAGCGTACAAAACCTCAAACACGTCAGTGCACTGAATGAAATTGCCCAGGCACGCGGTCAGAGCCTGGCGCAGATGGCAATTGCCTGGGTGCTGCGCGACGCACGTGTTACGAGCGCTCTGATCGGTGCCAGCAAACCAGCGCAAATCGTGGACCTCGTGGGCGCCATGAAGAACCTGGCTTTCTCCGCCTCAGAACTGGCCACAATTGACCAGCATGCGGTGGAAGGCGGCATCAACCTGTGGCAGAAACCGTCCACCGATCAGCGCCCCGGCTGAGATCCTTTTCCACGAAGCAGGTTTTGAACCACCGCAACTTGCCTGAAGGCACAAACCGAAGCGCACTGCTGCTGGCACTGGGCGCGATTGCGCTGTGGGGTACGCTGGCTCCGCTCGGCGTTTCGCTGCAGCATGTGCCGCCCTTTTTACTGACTGGCGTCGGGTTGCTGGTTGGCAGCCTGATTGGCCTGCCACTCTCGGGTTGGAAGCTTTCAGCCTGGAAAGTGCCCCTGCCGACGCTGGCACTGGGTGTCTACGGACTCTTTGGATTTCACTTCCTGCTGTTCATCGCGCTGCGCCACGCGCCTCCGGTACAGGCCAATCTGGTGAACTACCTGTGGCCTCTGGGCATCGTACTGATGGCACCGATTTTTCTGCCGGGCTTGAAGCTGCGCCCGCTGCACGTCGTGGCTGCATTGGTTGGCTTTGCCGGGGCTGCTCTGGCTATTTTGGGTGGGCGCAATGTGCAAGCCGGGTTTGCATGGGGCTATATCCCAGCGATGTGTTCCGCATTTGTCTGGGCCAGCTACTCACTGCTGAGTCGACGCGTGCCGCCCTTTCCAAACGCTGCCATTGGTCTGTTTGGTCTGGTGTCAGGTTTGCTTTCCCTGCTCTGCCACGCATTGCTGGAGTCGCCCGTAGAACTGGGCGTGAACGATTGGGGACTTCTGGTGGCGCTGGGGTTGGGGCCATTGGGTGGCGCGTTTTACTTGTGGGATGCCGCGCTCAAACGCGGTGATCCACGCCAGATTGGCATCCTGTCTTTCCTGACCCCGCTACTTTCCACCTTGGCGCTATTGTGGGTGCGCGCGGAGATGCCGAGCGCGTCTATTGTTGCGGCGGCGGTGATGATTGTGGGAGCCGCTGTGATGGGCTCCCGGGCTCAGACAAACTAGAGCCACGGGTCTCGCGCGACCTTTTTTTGCCAGGCCAGGCACCCAAGGTCAGGCGCCAAAAGCACAGGCGCAAGCCTTAGCTTAAGCGCGGGCCATGTGCTGAATCGGGTCTTCGGATTCCAGCACCTTTTTCGCCCAAGGCGCCAACTTCGCTGCGTCCGAGCGTAAGACTTCCTGTTTGACCGCCAGAATTTGTGCCGGGTGCATGGAAAAACTGCGCAAACCCAATCCCAGCAGCAAGCGGGTGAGTGTGGTGTCGCCTGCCATTTCGCCACACACGCTGACGTCCTTGCCTTGCGCGCGGCATTCGGCAATGGTGTTGGCCACCAGTTGCAACACCGCCGGGTGCAACGGATCGTACAAGTGCGCTACAGACTCGTCTGCACGATCAATCGCCAGCGTGTACTGGATCAAATCGTTGGTGCCAATGGACAAAAAGTCGAAGTGCTTGAGAAACAGCTTCAGGCTCAGGGCCGCCGCCGGTATCTCGATCATGGCGCCCAGTTTCACCGGGCCGTAGGACTGCCCCCGGTTGTCCAGCATGGCGCGGGCGTGGTCAATATGCGCCAAAGTCTGGCGAATCTCCCGCGCGTGCGCCAGCATGGGTACCAACAGATGAACTTGGCCGTGCGCCGCCGCCCGCAGGATGGCGCGCAACTGCGTCAAGAACATAGCCGGGTCAGCCAGGCTCCAGCGGATCGCACGCAGGCCCAAGGCGGGGTTCAGATGGGCCGCATCGCGCAGGGAGTCATCGAGCGGTTTGTCGGCTCCCACGTCAACCGTTCGGATGGTGACCGGTAAACCCTTCATGCCCTCGACGGCCCGCTTGTAGGCCTGGTACTGCTCTTCCTCATCGGGCAATTTGCCCTGGCGCCCCATAAATAGAAATTCGCTGCGAAACAACCCCACGCCAAGGGCACCGGCCTTCAATGCCAGTTCCGCGTCTTCGGGCATTTCGATGTTGGCCAGCAACTGGACCCGTTCACCATCCATGGTGACAGCGGGGGTGTGGAGCAATCGCTGCAGACGACCGCGCTCCAATTCACCTTGACGTTGCTTGAATCCGTACTCCGCCAAGATGATGGGCGAAGGATCAACAATAACCACCCCCGAGTCGCCATCAATAATGACCCAGTCATCCTGACGCACCAACTGGCTGCTGGTCCGGGCTCCGACCACCGCCGGAATATCCATGCTGCGCGCCACGATGGCAGTGTGCGAGGTGCGCCCCCCCACATCGGTAATGAAGCCAGCAAAGACACTTTGCTTGAACTGCAGCATGTCGGCCGGCGACAGGTCATGGGCCACCAATACCAGCGGCACGTCGATGGTGTCGTCGAGTAGCAGATCCTGCTGCGACTGCTTGCGGCTTTGGCGTTGGTTGTGGCTGACGATGGGCGAACCAGCGCCCTTCATGGCACGCAATACGCGCTCCACGATCTGTTCCAGATCGGCCTTGCGCTCCCGCAGATAGGCGTCTTCCATTTCGTCAAACTGTCGCGCAATGACTTCAAGTTGCGTGGTCAGTGCCCATTCGGCGTTGTAGAGGCGTTCGGTTATCCAGTGCTTGACACCGGTGATCAACTCCTCGTCCTGCAGCAGCATCAGATGAACGTCCAGCAAGGCGCCGAGTTCATGGGGTGCCTCCTTGGGCCCCATGCGGCTGATGCTTTCCTGCAAACGACGAATTTCTTCCACGACGGCATCGCGGCCAGACCGAACCCGACCGATTTCAGCGTCAACTTGGGGTGCTTCGATAAAGTAATGGGCGACGTCCACGCGGCTGGATGCAACCAACACGGCGCGTCCGATGGCTACGCCACGGGATACGGCCAAGCCATGAATAGAGAAGGTCAAGCTTCGCCTCCGCCGCGCACCGGGCTGGCGCTGACCACCCGCATCAGGCTCATTCACCCTCTCCAAATTTGTCAGCAATCAAGGCCAGCAACGCATCCATGGCCTCCTGTTCGCGCTCACCGCTGGTCTCCAGTTGAACTTCTGAACCGATGCCTGCCGCCAACATCATCACGCCCATGATGCTCTTGGCATTGACGCGGCGCTCGCCTCGCGTCATCCAGACTTCGCAAGGAAAAGACCCAGCCAGCTTGGTCAGTTTGGCGGATGCGCGGGCATGCAGCCCGAGTTTATTGACTATGGTCGTGTTGTTGTTGATCATTGATTTTTCTCTGCTGATTCTGCGGCACGGTCACCGCCACTTGCATGATGCTTTGGGTACCACCGGCCAGTGCGCGGGCCGACAACACGTCCAGGGATTCATGGCGGTAGTTCACGGTACGCAGCAGCATCGGCAGATTCACACCAGCCACCAGTTTGGAGTGCACACCGTCCACCACCTTTTGGGCAATGTTGCAGGGCGTGGCTCCGAACACGTCGGTCAGCACCAGGGTGTTGGGAGTCTCCAACTGCGCCAGCAAGCCCAGGGCGCGCTCGCGCGTTACGTCAGGGGATTCCTGTGCCGGAACATCAAGTGCCAGCACACCCTGTTCTACATCGGGAAAAACATGCAACACGGCAGCACGCATTGCGCTTGCTAGCGGCGCATGGGCGATGATGAGAATGCCAGTGTTCATGGTAGCGACGTAGTGGTGCGCTGATTATGTCTTCTTTGCCAGCGTAATTTGCAGTTTGACTCGGCCATGCGCAGACCCACTCCATCTAAATCAGCCCGGTCCGCGACCTATCCTTCAGTGCAATGCGCCAAATACTTTGCTCAGGATGGCACTTCCATAACCCACCGGGTTCTGGCGAATCTTTTTTTCTTCCTCGGAAATCATGAGGAAAAGCCCGTCCAGCGTCTTGCCTGTCACGTACTTTTGGATGTTGGCATCGTCCTTTTTCACCAAGCCCAGCTCGGACGCCTTGCCGGCCACTTCGTTGTACTTTT
>CAIQEX010000433.1 GCA_903870955.1 uncultured beta proteobacterium | reverse complement strand
GTGCCCAGCATTGTGGAAATCAAAGATTTCATGTTCGCCGAACAAAAGCGCAGTGGCGTATTGCTGGCCGGTCTGGAGCATCTGGATGATCGCTATTTGAAGGCGGTGGGTTACGCCACCAAGTCCAAGCGTGGTGGTCTGCCCAAAATGGCGCTCTTCGGCGACATAGCCGGGGACGATGCCGACGCCGTGGCCCGTGCCACTTCAGAAGTGGTGCGCATTGCCAACTCGCGCAGTGGCGAAGGCTTTATTGCCATCAGCCCGGACGCGCGCAAAAAGTTCTGGCTGGACCGCAAGAAGACGGCGGCGATTAGCCGCCATACCAATGCCTTCAAGATCAATGAAGACGTGGTGATCCCACTGCCGCGCATGGCCGAATACACCGATGGCATCGAGCGCATCAACATCGAACTCAGCCTGCGCAACAAGTTGGCGTTGTGCGACGCCTTGAATGAGTTCTTGGTGCAAGGCAATCTGCCATTGGGCAAGGCCGATGACGCGAGCGATGTGCCGGCACCCGAGTTGCTGCAAGAGCGCGTGGACCAGGCGATTGCGCTGGTGGCCGAAGTGCGCGCGCAATGGCAAGGGTGGTTGAATGACGTGGAGCAGTTGTTTACCCAACTGCAGGGCCACAGCCTGCGCGCCAGTTGGAAGACGCAGATACGTGCGCCTCTCCAGGTCATCTTCACGGGCGGCGCGTTTGAAGCGGTGCTGAAGGAATGCACCGCCATTCACCAGCGCGTGCTCAAAGGCAGGGTCTGGGTGGCGCTGCACATGCACGCGGGTGACGGCAATGTGCATACCAACATCCCCGTCAACAGCGATGACTACGACATGCTGCAGGCAGCGCACGGCGCGGTCAAACGCATCATGGCGCTGGCGCGTTCGCTGGACGGTGTGATCTCGGGTGAGCACGGTATTGGAATTACCAAGCTGGAGTTTTTGAGCGACGCCGAGTTGGCACCGTTCACTGCCTACAAGGCCAAGATTGACCCGGAAGGCCGCTTCAACAAGGGCAAGCTCTTGCGCGGAACCGAAGCCTATTCGGATCTGACGAATGCCTACACACCCTCGTTTGGATTGATGGGCCATGAATCGCTGATCATGCAGCAGAGCGACATCGGTGCCATCGCGGACTCGGTGAAGGATTGCCTGCGCTGCGGCAAGTGCAAGCCGGTGTGTGCGACACACGTGCCGCGCGCCAACCTGCTGTATAGCCCGCGCAACAAAATTCTGGCGACCTCGCTGCTGGTGGAAGCCTTTTTGTATGAAGAACAGACCCGGCGCGGCATCAGCATCCGGCATTGGGAAGAGTTTGAAGACGTAGCCGATCACTGCACGGTGTGCCACAAGTGCGAGTCGCCTTGCCCGGTGAAGATCGACTTTGGCGATGTCACCATGAACATGCGCAACCTGTTGCGCAAGATGGGGCGCAAGAGCTTCCGCCCGGGTGGTTTTGTCGCCATGCTGTTCCTCAACGCCACCAACCCGCAGACCATCAAGCTGATGCGGGCCGGTATGGTGGGCGTGGGGTTCAAGCTGCAGCGTCTGGCCAACCAGGTGCTGCGTCTGGCCGCCAAAGCGCAAACCAACAAGCCCCCGGCCACGGTAGGCACCGCGCCCATCAAGGAGCAGGTAATCCACTTCATCAACAAAAAGATGCCCGGTGGACTGCCCAAGAAAACGGCGCGTGCGCTGTTGGACATTGAAGATGGCGATTACGTGCCCATCATCCGTGACCCTGTGGCCACTACGTCCGAAACTGAGGCGGTGTTCTACTTTCCCGGTTGTGGCTCTGAGCGTTTGTTCAGTCAGGTGGGGCTGGCCACGCAGGCCATGCTGTGGCATGCCGGCGTGCAGACCGTGCTACCGCCCGGCTACCTGTGCTGCGGTTACCCCCAACGCGGCAGCGGCCAGGCCGACAAGGCCGAGAAGATCATTACCGACAACCGCGTGTTGTTTCACCGCGTGGCCAACACGCTCAACTACCTGGACATCAAGACTGTGGTGGTGAGCTGTGGCACCTGCTATGACCAGTTGCAGGGCTACGAGTTCGACAAGATATTCCCGGGCTGCCGCATCATCGACATCCACGAGTACCTGCTAGAGAAGGGCATTACTCTGGTGCCAGAAGGCGGCGCTGGCGCGGG
>CAIQEX010000432.1 GCA_903870955.1 uncultured beta proteobacterium | reverse complement strand
CCGACTTGGCTCCGATGAAAGAACTGGCCCAGCGTGAAGCCCTTGCGGCCTTCGGCAATGACGAGGTCTACCTTGAAAAGCTGGTGCGCCGCGCGCGCCACGTCGAGGTCCAGGTCATGGGTGACAAACACGGCAACCTGGTGCACCTGTTTGAGCGCGATTGTTCGGTGCAGCGACGCAACCAGAAGGTGGTGGAGCGCGCGCCCGCGCCCTACATGCAGGAGGAAACACGCACCGAGTTGTGTGAGTCGGCCTTGCGACTGGCGCGCGCTGCCAACTACACCCACGCCGGGACCGTGGAATATCTGTATGACGTGGACACCGGCAAGTACTACTTCATCGAGGTGAATCCGCGCATTCAGGTGGAGCACACGGTGACCGAAGTGGTGACGGGTGTGGACATCGTCAAGGCCCAGATTCGCGTAACCGAAGGTGCCACGGTCGGGGATGACGACTCCTTCATCCCGTTCCAGAAAGACATCTCGCTGCGCGGCCACGCCCTGCAGTGCCGCGTCACCACCGAAGACCCGGAAAACAACTTCACGCCCGATTACGGCAAGATTGGCGTCTACCGCAGCGCCGCCGGTTTTGGTATCCGTCTGGATGCGGGCACCGCCTATGCCGGCGCGGTGATCACGCCGTATTACGACTCGCTGCTGGTCAAGGTCACGGCCTGGGGCCACACGCCGGACGAGGCGGCTTCGCGCATGGACCGCGCACTGCGTGAGTTCCGCGTCCGGGGTCTGTCCACCAATCTGCAGTTCCTGGAAAACGTCATCGCGCACCCGCTGTTCCGCAGCGGCGAATGCACCACGCGCTTTATTGACACCACGCCCGAGTTGTTCAACTTCGTCAAACGGCGCGACCGCGCCACCCGCTTGCTGAAGTTCCTGGGCGATGTGGCCATCAACGGCAATCCGGAGATGAAGGGCCGGACGTTGCCGGCGCTGCCGCTGTCCATCCCCATCAAGCCAAACTGCGATTTGACCGCGCCGATTCCCAAAGGCAGTCGGGACAAGTTCAAGGAGCTGGGAGCCAAAGGCTTTGCCCAGTGGATGAAGGACCAGCCGCAGGTGCTGTTGACCGACACCACCATGCGCGACGCCCACCAGTCGCTGTTTGCCACGCGCATGCGCAGCCACGACATGGAGCAAATCGCGCCGCACTACGCGCGCATGCTGCCGCAACTGTTCTCCATGGAGTGTTGGGGCGGTGCCACCTTTGACGTGGCCCTGCGTTTCCTGAAAGAAGATCCCTGGGAGCGCCTGGCACGTCTGCGCGAGTCCACACCCAACATCCTTTTCCAGATGCTGCTGCGCGCCTCCAACGCGGTCGGTTACACCAACTATTCCGACAACGTGGTGCGCTACTTCGTGCAGCAGGCGGCCAAGAACGGTGTTGATGTGTTCCGCGTCTTTGACTCGCTCAACTGGGTCGACAACATGCGTGTCGCCATGGACGCGGTGCTGGAAACCGGTGCCTTGTGCGAAGGCGCGCTGTGCTACACCGGTGACCTGTTCGATGCCAAGCGCAGCAAGTACGACCTGAAGTACTACGTCGGTCTGGCCAAGCAATTGGAGAAAGCAGGCGCTCACATTCTGGGTATCAAGGACATGTCCGGTGTCTGCAAACCGCGCGCTGCGGCGGAACTGGTGAGAGTCCTGAAACAGGAGGTCGGCCTGCCGATTCACTTCCACACCCACGACACCAGCGGCATCTCGGCGGCCTCGGTGCTGGCCGCGATCGAGGCCGGTTGCGACGCCGTGGATGGCGCGCTGGACTCCATGAGCGGGCTCACTTCGCAGCCCAACCTCGGCTCCATCGCCGCCGCCCTTAGCGGCTCGGCCCGCGATCCCGGCATGGACCTGCAAGCCATGCAGGCGCTGTCGCACTACTGGGAAGGCGTGCGCCGCGCCTATGTGCCGTTTGAGGCCGACATGCGCGCCGGCACCTCCGACGTGTACAACCACGAAATGCCAGGTGGCCAGTACACCAACCTGCGCGAGCAGGCCCGTGCCATGGGCCTGGCGCACCGCTGGCCCGAAGTCTCCAAGGCGTATGCCGATGTCAACGTGCTGTTTGGCGACATCGTCAAGGTCACGCCGACCTCCAAAGTGGTGGGCGATATGGCGCTGTTTATGGTCGCCAACGATTTGAAGCCGGCGGATGTCAGCAACCCGGAGCGCGATGTGGCGTTCCCGGACTCGGTGATTTCTCTGTTCAAAGGCGAACTGGGCTTTCCACCAGACGGTTTCCCGAAAGCCTTGGAACACAAGGTACTCAAGGGCGAAGCGCCCATGCAGGGTCGCGCCGGTGACCATCTGCCCCCCGTCGATCTGGAAGCCAAGCGGGCCGAAGCCGAGCACGCCATTGGCCGAAAGGTCAGCGACACCGATCTGGCCTCCTACCTGATGTATCCCAAGGTGTTCAAGGACTACGCCGAGCACCGCCGCGAATACAGCGATGTGTCGCTATTGCCGACCTCGCCCTTCTTCTACGGCCTGCTGGACCGCGAGGAAATCTCCATTGATATCGACCAGGGCAAAACCCTGGTGGTGCGCCAGACCGGGCGTTCCGACGCGGTGGACGAGGAGGGCAAGATCAAGGTCTTCTTCGAACTCAATGGCCAGCCGCGTACCGTGCGCGTGCCCAAGGCCGGTGTGGCCGGTGGCCATGCCAAGGCCAAGGCGGAAGAGGGCAACGCCAACCATGTGGGCGCGCCCATGCCCGGCATGGTGGTGACCGTGGCGGTGAAAGTGGGCCAGCAGGTGCACAAAGGGGATCCGCTTCTGTCCATGGAAGCCATGAAGATGGAGACCATGCTCAGCGCCGACCGTGACGCCATGGTGCATGCCATCCATGTGCGCGCGGGTGAAACCATCAACGCCAAGGACTTGCTCATGGAACTGCGGGCGCTGCATTGATGCGAACAGAAGACCCCCTTTCGGGTCTCTTAAGTGTCATGCAAGTTCCACGTAGCCTCGCTAACATACACTAGTAGAAACCCTTAGTAACCGTGCTTGGGGTGCTCACTGGACAAATCCTATGTTTTCGCCCTTCAGCCTCAGTCCCCTTCACAACCGCCTGCCCGCTGACCTGGAAACGCACAGCAAGCTATCGCAGCGACTCCTGACCAGCACAGCACACCATCGGCAGAAGATTTCCAAGTCGCAAGTCAAGCGCAGTCTGGAGATGGCGCGCGACCTGGCCATGACGCAACAAGCGTTGCTGGCTGCAATGGGCAGCGGAGCGGCCGTGAAACTGGCCGCTGATTACGGCCTGGATGCCGCCCAACGTCTGGCCCTGACGGTGGATGTGCTGCGTGAACGCGGCAACATCGATAAGGCGCATGAAGACGCGGGCACGCCCCCGGTGCTGGATTACGCCTACGAAATGGTCATTGACGGCCGCACGCTGGCGCGTCCGGTCAACTACCAGTTGCTCAAAATTCTGGCCCCCGAAGGCGTCAAGGTGGTGGAGGCCAAGCGCCCTTACATGATCATTGATCCGCGTGCCGGGCACGGTGCCGGCATTGGTGGTTTCAAACCCGACAGCCAGGTCGGCGTGGCCCTGCGTGCCGGTCATCCGGTGTATTTTGTGGTGTTTCGCCAGCACCCCGAGCCCGGCCAGACACTGGTCGATGTGATGCATGCCGAAGCCGAGTTTTTGCGTGAAATCGCGCGCCGTCACCCCGGCTCCAACAAGCCCGTGGTGGTGGGCAATTGCCAGGGCGGCTGGGCCACCCTGATTCTGGCGGCGGCCAACCCGGAACTCAGTGGCCCCCTGGTGCTGAACGGCGCGCCGGTATCCACCTGGTCAGGCCAGATCGGCGAGAGCCCGATGCGTTACAACGGTGGCCTGTTGGGTGGCGTCATGCCAGCCATGTTGATTTCTGATCTGGGCGGCGGTGAATTCGATGGTGCGCACCTGGTCTCCAATTTCGAGATGCTCAATCCCAGTCGCAATTTCTTTGGCAAGTACTACGACCTGTTTGCCGATGTCGACAACAAGCGCGAAAGCTTCCTGGAATTCGAAAAATGGTGGGGTGGTTATCACTTCACCAACGAAGCCGAAATCCGCTGGATCGTTGAGCAGCTATTTGTCGGCAACAAGCTGGCCCGTGGCAAAGCCGAACTGGAACCCGGCAAGCCGCTCGACCTGAAGTCCATTCGCTCACCGATCATTGTTTTTGCCAGCCGTGGCGACAACATCACACCGCCGCAGCAGGCCTTGAACTGGATTGTGGACACCTTTATCGACGAGCAGGAAATCCGCATCCGGGGCCAGCGCATCGTCTACATGGTGCACGACAAGGTGGGTCACCTGGGTATTTTTGTCTCGTCTTCGATTGCGCGCAAAGAGCACACCGAGATGACCTCCACGCTCAAGACCATCGAGGCGCTGGCGCCCGGTCTGTACGAGATGAAGATTGACGAAACTGCAGGCGACGAGGGCAATGAGCACTTCTTCGTCAGCTTCCACGACCGCAAAATGCAGGACATTCTGACCACGGTGCAAAACGACCGTGAACAGGAGAAAGACTTTGCCGCCGTGGCCCGCTTGTCAGAGCTCGGTGCACACACCTACGACGTCGCGCTGCGTCCGGTCTTGCAAAGCCTGGTCACCCAGCAGACGGCCGACGCCTTACGCGACAGCCATCCGTCGCGTGTCAGCCGCAAGCTGTTTTCCGACGCCAATCCCCTGTTGCCACTGATGT
>CAIQEX010000431.1 GCA_903870955.1 uncultured beta proteobacterium | reverse complement strand
TGCGCAACTTCTACTGCGGAAACTTGTTTGTCGGCCAATGCCGTGGCAAGTTGCTTAACGCCCAGATCATGCAGGGCGGTTTGGGATAAAGATGTCGTCATGGTGGCTATTTACTCGATGACCTTGGGAACCAAAAACAGCCCGTTTTGAACTTCTGGCGCGCTCTTTTGGTTGGCTTCGCGGTTATTGGGTTCACTGACGACGTCATCGCGCAGGCGCAAGGCGATATCGCCGATGGCGGCCACCGGGTGTGCCAGCGGTTCGATCCCGGTTGTGTCAACGGCGCGCATCTGCTCCACGATATCGAAAAAACTGTTGATTTGTCCCAGCATGCGTTCACTGTGGGC
This sequence comes from uncultured beta proteobacterium, assembly GCA_903870955.1. Classification (GTDB taxonomy): domain Bacteria; phylum Pseudomonadota; class Gammaproteobacteria; order Burkholderiales; family Burkholderiaceae_C; genus Allorhodoferax. Next base: position 1,470 of record CAIQEX010000431.1, on the reverse strand, counting down.
CGGCGTCAGATCCAGGCGCGCCAGATTGGCGATGCGCGCGATGTCAGAAGATGTCAGGGACATGGATGAATTTAGATTGAAAGCAAAGGTAATTGGGCACCCATTGGAGCCCGAGGCCCAGGGTATTCCCAGGGGATGGGTTATTATCCTGCCTTTGGCCCATGGAGCGCGAAAGCGCGGTTTTTAGGGTCGATCCCACGATTTTATTGAATAGAACACGGTGGCGAGCGGGCGGAGACCTGTTTGTGCCTGAGAGGAATTTTGATGTTTGGATCTTTCCGGCGGTATTTTTCTACCGACCTGGCTATCGATTTGGGTACCGCCAACACCCTGATTTTTGTACGCGACAAGGGCATTGTTCTGGATGAACCCTCCGTGGTTGCGATTCGCCACGAAGGGGGCCCGCAAGGCAAAAAAACCATTCAGGCCGTGGGCCGCGAGGCGAAAGCCATGCTGGGTAAAGTGCCCGGCAATATCGAAGCGATTCGCCCCATGAAGGACGGCGTGATTGCCGACTTCACGGTCACCGAGCAGATGCTCAAGCAGTTCATCAAGATGGTGCACCCGCGCGGCATTTTGAAGCCCAGCCCGCGCATCATCATTTGCGTGCCCTGCGGTTCCACCCAGGTTGAGCGCCGTGCCATCCGCGAAAGCGCCTTGGGCGCCGGTGCCAGCGATGTGTTCCTGATTGAAGAACCCATGGCTGCGGCCATTGGTGCCGGTTTGCCCGTATCAGAAGCCAGCGGCTCCATGGTGGTTGACATTGGTGGTGGTACCACCGAAGTCGGCGTGATTTCCCTGGGCGGCATGGTTTACAAGGGCAGCGTGCGCGTCGGCGGTGACAAATTTGACGAAGCCATCATCAACTACATCCGCCGCAATTACGGCATGTTGATTGGCGAGCCGACGGCCGAAGCCATCAAGAAGCAGATCGGCTCCGCCTTCCCGGGTTCGGAAGTCAAGGAAATGGAAGTCCGCGGCCGTAACCTGTCAGAAGGTGTACCCCGCAGTTTCACGATCTCTTCCAACGAAATTCTGGAAGCCCTGACCGATCCGCTCAACAACATCGTTTCTGCCGTGAAGAACGCGCTGGAACAGACTCCGCCCGAACTCGGTGCAGACATTGCCGATCGCGGCATGATGCTGACCGGTGGCGGCGCCTTGTTGCGCGACCTGGACCGGCTGCTGGCCGAAGAAACCGGCCTGCCGGTGCTGGTGGCCGAAGACCCGCTGACCTGTGTGGTTCGCGGTTGCGGCATCGCGCTGGAGCAGATGGAACGTCTGGGTTCCATTTTCACCAGCGAATAAGTTCCGGAGTCCGCGATGCCGCTGGGTACGCTGGACAGAGCTCCCCCACCTTTCTTCCGCCAGGGCCCTTCGGCCCTGTCGAAGCTGGCTGTCTGCAGTGCCTTGGCGCTGTTTTTGATGGTCGCCGATTCGCGTTTTAAAGTCATCCAACCGTTGCGTGTC
>CAIQEX010000430.1 GCA_903870955.1 uncultured beta proteobacterium | reverse complement strand
CAGATGCCGGGTGTCATGGAGTGCGCCTGTGTGGGCGTGAGCGATGCCAAGTCGGGCGAGGCCGTCAAACTGGTTATTGTGCGCAAGGACCAGGCGCTAACCGAGGCCGATGTGCGCGCCTACTGCAAGGAAAATCTGACGGGCTACAAGCAGCCCAAGGTGGTGGAGTTCCGCGACGAGTTGCCCAAGACACCCGTCGGTAAAGTGCTGCGGCGCGAACTGAGAGGTAAGTAGGCTCCCACGTTCGCCCGCGATGTATGGCTCAGCCCCCGGGGGCTAAGCCTGCGCTGCGGCGATGCGCGGTATGGCTTGCACCAGCAGGCGGGTGACCTTTTCGGCATTGGCACTGAACACTGCCAGCACGGCTTCCCAACTTACGGCTTCCTCGTCGGTTTTCCAGCAGTCGTAGTCGGTGCTCATGGCGACGGCGGCGTAGGGTATGCCAGCCTCATTGGCCAAAGCCGCTTCGGTGGCGATGGACATGTTGATGATGTCCGCACCCCAAGCCCTGAACATGCGTGACTCGGCGCGTGTCGAAAACCGGGGCCCCTCAATCGTCACCACGGTACCGCTGCGGTGAAACACCAAGCCGTGTTCCTCACACACCTCCATTAACACGGCGCGCAAGCCCGCATCAAAGGGCTCGGCCATGGGCGCGTGCAAGGGGCGATGCGGCTCGAAGCTCTCGTGAAAACTCATGGCGCGCTGCTTGGTGAAGTCAATGAACTGGTCAATGATGACCAGGTCGCCACGGCCGATTTCCTCGCGCAGCGAGCCCACGGCGGTGGTGGCCACGATGTGGCTGCAGCCCGCGTCCTTGAGTGCCTGCACATTGGCGCGGTAGTTCACTTGCGTGGGTGGAATGGTGTGCTGGCGACCATGGCGCCCCAGCAGGGCTACGTCCACGCCGCCTATTTTGCCCAGTCGCAATGGCGCTGAGGGCGTGCCCCAGACCGTGTTGACGCTGTGGTCGTGGGCCTGCTCCAGTATGTCCGGATTGTCCAGGCCGCTGCCACCGATGATGCCTATTCTTCGCATGCTGTGATGCTCCCAAAAGTATCGCGTACCAAATTGAAAACGCCGTCTATGTCGCGGCCATAGGCCACCACGCCGTCCTGATGTCCCGCCATGGCAAACAGCACGGGCAGTTGCGTTTGCTGCGCCACCAATTTGCTGACGGCATCGGCCATGGCTGGCGTGCCATAAGGTACTTGAGCGGGCGTCGAAGGCCAGCCTTTTTGCAACAGCCAGTCAAACATGACTCGACTGTGCACATGAATCACACATTGCACTGTGGAGTCGGCGGCGTAGATGGCGCCGTGGGTCATCGATTCTGAGGACGCATTCAGCGGACCGACCGATGCCACGCGGTTGTGCACGACCGAAAAAGATTCAACCAGACAGTAGTGTTCGGGTTGCAGGACGCGCGTAGCCCCGGTCGCGCTGGCGGTCACCACAAACTGCAGTCCGCTGCTGCGCAGGCTCAGGTTGCCGTAACCAATGCCATCCGGCAACTCGCCGATCAGGCCCAGGTCAAACAAGGCGGTGCGGACGCGGTTCAGGTCATCCAATGCAGCGGGGTAAGGCACTTCGCCATCACGACGCTGGCTTTTGAACTTGATGTAACCCTCATCCAGCATGGTAAGTCCCGGTCAGGTGTGTTCTGGAAACAGCGCCAGGACGGCCGCCTCGTTGGCATCGCATACGCCCCGTTCGCAAATGAGTTTGCTGATCAGGCGCGCCGGTGTCACGTCGAACCCCCAATTGCGTGCGGGTGTGGATTCCGGGCAAATGCGGACCGACTCCAGTGCGCCGCTTTCCGTACGCCCATTCATCCAGCGCACTTCTTCCGAGCCGCGCTCTTCGATGGGAATGTTTTCGACGCCGTCGCGCATTTCAAAATCAAAGGTGGACGAGGGCAGGGCGACAACCATAGGCACCCGGTTGTCGTGAGCCGCCAGAGCCTTCAGGTAAGTGCCAATCTTGTTCGCAGCGTCGCCGTTGCGGGTGACGCGGTCGGCCCCGGTGAGCACCATATCCACCATGCCATGTTGCATCAGGTGGCCACCCACGTTGTCGGCAATCAGGGTGTGCGGCACCCCGTGCTGACCCAGTTCCCACGCGGTCAGGCTGGCGCCCTGGTTGCGCGGACGGGTCTCGTCCACCCAGATGTGCAGCGGAATGCCCGCGTCATGGGCGGCATAAATCGGTGCGGTGGCCGAGCCGATATCCACAAACGCCAGCCAGCCGGCATTGCAGTGGGTGAGGATGTTGACCGGCTGGCCGGGCTTGCTTTGCGCAATGCCTTCGATCAGCGCGAGGCCATGTGCGCCAATGCGCCGGCAGTGGTCCACGTCTTCGTCGGCAATGGCCTGTGCTTCGGTGCGTGCCATGTGTCGGGCCGTTTCTGGTGATGCCGTGATGGTGATCACCCGCAGCATGCGGTCCACGGCCCAGGCCAGGTTGGCCGCCGTGGGGCGTGTGGCCTTGAGCCGGGCACCGGCTTGCGCCATGTGCGAGGCAAAGTCCTGGTCCGTGGCTTCAAGAGTTGCGAGGTACATGCCAAAGGCGGCGCAGGCACCAATCAGACCGGCGCCGCGAACCGTCATGTTACGGATCGCCAGACAGGCTTCGGTCAGGTTGGTCAGATCCAGGATTTCAAACGCATGCGGTAAACGCGTCTGGTCAATCACCTGCACCACGCGGGCGTCATCGGACTTCAGCCAGATGGTGCGGTAGTGTTGATGTTCGACCAGCATCGCGTTAGGCGCTTCAGTTTGTTAACTCAGCCAGCCGCGTTTGTAGAAGTACCACATAGGCACCAAGGCACTGGCCACCATCAGGCTGACGGTATACGGGTAACTCCAGGTGCCCAGGGCCTCCAGTTCCGGGAACTTGAGGTTCATGCCATAGACGCTGGCTACCAGCGTTGGTGGTAGCAAGGCCACGCTGGCCACCGAGAAAATCTTGATGATCTTGTTCTGGTTGATGTTGATAAAGCCGACCGTGGCGTCCATCAAGAAGT
>CAIQEX010000429.1 GCA_903870955.1 uncultured beta proteobacterium | reverse complement strand
GTTGACCCTAGCCCAGTAGACCATAACCTTGAAGGTCGGCTCCCGCGTCATGGTCACCGTCCATGCGTGGCGTTAAGGCCCCAACGCGCAACAGCACACACTTGTTGGTACTTCGAGGAATTCAAATACCAATGCTGCGCATTTTTGCGGTGAAATAGCGCCATGCCCAAGTCCCACTTCCAACTCCCAGAATCCTCGGTGACCGACTACCAGCGCGATGGCGCGATTGTGTTGCGAGGCGTGCTAGATGCAGAGCAAGTCGCCCTGCTGTCGCAAGGCATCGAACACAATTTGTCCCACCTCAGCCCGCTCGCGCAAGTGGCCAGCAAGGGCGATGACCCGGGCAAGTTTGTGGAAGACTTTTGCACCTGGCAAAGCAACCCGGCGTATGAAAGCATCATGCGTGAGTCGGCCTTGCCAACGGTGGCTAAAGCGCTGATGCAAAGCGACAGCGTGCGCATTTACCATGACCATTTATTGGTCAAGGAACCCGGCACGCGGCAACCCACACCCTGGCACCAGGACCAGCCCTACTACAACGTCAGTGGTCGACAAAACGTGAGCTTCTGGATTCCGGTGGACCCGGTGAGCGTGGAAAGCACACTGCGGTTTGTCGCCGGTTCGCACGCCGGCACCTGGTACATGCCGCGCACTTTCCGCGACCACCAGGCCAAGTGGTTTCCCGATGGCACGCTGGCCGAGTTGCCGGCCATTGATGCCGAGCCGGAGCACTATCCGCAGCTGGCCTGGGCGCTGCAACCGGGTGACGCTGTGGCCTTTCACATGCTCACGCTGCACGCCAGTGGCGGGGTCAGTCCCGGTCAGCGTCGGCGCGTGTTCTCGGTGCGTTATCTGGGCGATGACACACGCCACGCGATGCGGCCCTGGCGCACCTCGCCACCCTTTGCCGGACTGAGCGATCGGCTGGCTGACGGCGCTGTGATGGACGACGCACTGTTCCCGATCGTGGCTTGAACCGCATTTCCTTAACACAACTCAAAAAACGATCTGCATCCTTTTTGAGCACCGTCTGCAACCCCAATAGGCATGCGGGTTTTGCACACCTGTCCCGCAGTTATCAACAGATCAGTTCACATGAACTGGGGATGGATTTTGCAGCTCATCTCACCATGCGGGAGCCCCATGTCACCACACGCAGTGGGTTCATCATGGCTCTACTTAGAATCACGCCAGTTCAAGCGGCCCGCAATGAAATTGAAAGATTAAAAAAGTGCAAAAGAAAACAATTTATATGCTTGCCAGCCTGGCGTTATTGGCGACGCTGGCTGTGGTCGGTTGGCTGGTTTTCGGTGGGCAAGGTTCACAAAATTCTGCGGGCACACAAAGCGCATCGGTGGACCCGTCCGCGCTGATTCGCCCGCATTCACCCACCGAGGGCAAGCCAGAGGCACCCGTTGTCATCGTGGAGTTTTTTGATCCGGCCTGTGGCACCTGCCGCATGTTTTATCCAGAGGTCAAAGCGCTGATGGCGCAGTACCCCGACCGCATCCGGTTGGTGTTGCGCTATGCACCGTTTCACCAAGGTTCTGACAAGGTGGTGGCCGTGCTGGAGGCGGCACGTCGCCAGGGCAAGTTCTGGCCTGCGCTGGAGGCTATGTTTGCGGGGCAGGACGATTGGGCCTCGAACCACACGGCCAAGGTTGATCTGGTGTGGAAGTACCTGGAACCGGTGAGCCTGAACATGGAGCAACTGGCTTTTGATGTGACCGCGCCCGAGGTGCAGCAAGCTATTGCGCAAGACATGCGCGATGCCAATACCTTAGGCGTGTCGCAGACGCCGGAATACTTTGTCAATGGCAAGCCACTGCCGTCCTTTGGCCTCGCGCAACTCAAGCAATTGGTTGCCGATGAAGTGGCCAGAACGCGCTGATTTTTTGCGGCGCAAAGCCCACTGCGTCGGGCCGGGCGACGCTCTCAAAGCTCGGTACGTAGTGACCAGATTTCCGGGAACAGCACCACGTCCAGCATCTTGCGCAAATAGCTCACGCCACCCGTGCCACCCGAGCCGCGCTTGAAGCCGATGACGCGTTCCACCGTGGTGACGTGGCGGAAGCGCCAGAGGCGGAAGGCGTCCTCCAGGTCGGTGAGTTCCTCGCCCAACTGGTACAGATCCCAGTGCTGTTCGGGGCTGCGATAAACCTGTAACCAAGCCTGCTCCACCGCTTCGTTGGCGGCATAGGGTTGGGTCCAGTCGCGTTGCAAATGGCTTTGCGGAACGGCAATGCCACGGCGCGCCAACAGCTTCAATGCCTCGTCATAGAGCGAGGGCGCTTCATAGGCAGCCTGCACCATGGCCAGTCGCTCGGCGCTGTGGGCATGGGGCTTGAGCATGGCGGCGTTCTTGTTGCCCAGCGCAAATTCAATGCAACGGTACTGGTAACTTTGAAACCCGCTGCTATGACCCAGATAGGGGCGGATGGCGGTGTACTCCGGTGGCGTCATGGTGGCCAGCACATCCCAGGCGTGCACCAGTTGCTCCATGATTT
>CAIQEX010000428.1 GCA_903870955.1 uncultured beta proteobacterium | reverse complement strand
GCGCTTGACCAGGTCGCTCAAATTCTGATCCAGCGTCTGCATGCCCACACTGTTGCCGGTCTGGATGCTGGAATACATCTGCGCCACCTTGGCCTCGCGAATCAGGTTGCGGATGGCACTGGTGCCCAGCATGATTTCGTGTGCGGCGACGCGGCCCTGGCCGTCCTTGGTCTTGCAGAGTGTCTGCGAGATCACGGCTTGCAGCGACTCGGACAACATGGCGCGGACCATTTCCTTTTCATCGGCAGGGAACACGTCAATGATCCGGTCAATGGTTTTGGCGGCGCTCGAGGTGTGCAGCGTGCCGAACACCAAGTGGCCGGTTTCCGCCGCGGTCATGGCCAGTCGAATGGTTTCCAGATCGCGCATTTCACCGACCAGGATCGCATCCGGGTCTTCACGCAGCGCCGAACGCAGGGCCGCTGCAAAGGACAGCGTGTGTGGCCCAACCTCGCGTTGGTTGACCAGACACTTCTTCGATTCGTGGACGAATTCGATCGGGTCTTCCACCGTCAGGATGTGGCCAAACTCGGTCTCATTCAGGAAATTCACCATGGCAGCCAGGGTGGTGGACTTGCCGGAACCGGTTGGACCGGTGACCAGCACCATGCCACGCGGTTTCAGGGCCAGTTCGCCAAAAATCCTCGGCGCGTTGAGCTGTTCCAGGGTCAGAATCTTGCTCGGAATGGTTCGGAACACGGCGCCCGCACCCCGATGGTGGTTGAAGGCATTGACCCGAAAGCGCGCCAGTCCGTCGATCTCGAACGAGTAATCGATCTCCAGAAACTCTTCGTAATGTTTGCGCTGGGTGTCGTTCATGATGTCATACACCATGCTGTGCACCTGCTTGTGGTCCAGGGCTTCCACATTGATGCGTCGCACGTCGCCGTGCACACGGATCATGGGAGGCAAACCAGCAGAGAGGTGAAGGTCAGACGCTTTGTTTTTGACGCTGAAGGCCAACAATTGAGTGATATCCACAAAGTCCTCTCTCGCTTGATGTTGTTTGGTACGCTTGCCGGATTATGACCATGATTGCCGACAATCTCCAACGGGTTCGCGCCCGAATTTCTGACGCCTGTGTGGCAAGTGGACGCTCCCCGGGGTCGGTAGCCTTGTTGGCGGTGTCCAAGACCTTTGGTTCTGACGCGGTGCGCGCTGCCCATGCTGCGGGTCAAATCGCCTTTGGCGAGAACTACATCCAGGAGGCAGTGGAAAAAATCGCCGCCTTGACCGACCTGCCTTTGCAGTGGCACTGCATTGGCCCGATCCAGAGCAACAAGACGCGCCTGGTGGCCGAACATTTCGACTGGGTGCATTCGGTCGATCGACTCAAGATCGCACAGCGCCTGAGCGAGCAACGACCTGCCGGTAAAAATCCGTTACAAATTTGTCTTCAGGTGAATATCGATGGGGGGGCGAATAAGGCCGGTATTCCACCGGAGGCGGCGTTGGAACTCGCGTTGCAAATCCAGTCGCTGCCGAATCTGCAATTGCGCGGCTTGATGACGATTCCCGAGCCTGCCGCTGATTTCGCCGCCGCCTGCGCCGTGCATGCCATTGCGCGGCAGTTGTTTGACGCTCTGAATGCGAGTGGATTGGCCCTCGATACCTTGTCTATGGGGATGACCGCAGACTTGGAAGCCGCCATTCATTCCGGCAGCACCATGGTGCGTGTCGGCAGTGCGATTTTTGGAGCCAGAACTTACCCTAATCCAGTTTGATGTGCGTGGTGTTCTTGACTTCTTCCATCACCGCGTAGGTGCGTGTTTCGCGCACGCCGGGCAGTTGCCACAGCACGGTACCGGCAAAATCCCGGTAGGCGCCCATATCGGCGATGCGGGTCTTGAGCAGGTAGTCAAAACCGCCTGCCACCATGTGGCATTCCTGAATTTCTCCATGCACCTGTACTGCCGCCTTAAAGGCCTCAAACACGTTGGGCGTGGTGCGGTCCAGCAGGACTTCCACAAACACCGTCATGCCCGCATCCAGCCTGATGGGATTCAGGCGTGCCTCGTAGCCCAGGATGTAACCGTCTTTGGTCAGTCTCTGAACGCGCGACAACACCGCAGTCGGTGACAGCGCCACGGTTTCGGCCAGTTTCAGGTTGGACATGCGTCCGTCCTGTTGCAGACAATTGAGGATTTTCAGATCGATCCGGTCAAGATCTGCACGGCCGTTCGCAGCATGTGTCATGGTGATTATGGGATTCCGTTTAAGTGGGTGGCCAAAGCATTCGCACTTCTATACCAAGCCAAGATAAACCCGGCTTTGACAGAAGCATTCACTATTTGGACCACTCATGCTAAGACATTCTGATGAAGATAGTCATTATTATGGATAATTTGATCAAGAATGATCACTATTTGCAGGACCTTTACTTATTGATTAATTATCCAAATTCACCCTAAAAAATGGTGAATAAGTCAATTGAAAAACTTGGATCATCGTGATTACTGCTAACAATAGGAGACCGATGTGCTAATCAATGTTCAACTCCCCTTTCCCTACCGTCGCGAGAGTGACGTAGTCGCACGACATTTACAGGTCGTGAACACCGGTCTGGACTGGGCTGCGGCCGCCAAAGCCGCCACGCCCTGGGTGCAATCGGTGCGCGATAACCCGCCACCGTTCTGGGCCATGGAGAGTCTGCTGCGCGAATACCCCATCTCCAGCGCCGAGGGACTGGCGCTGATGCGACTGGCTGAAGCATTGTTGCGCGTGCCCGATGCAGAAACCGCCATTGCCCTAACCGCCGACCAACTCGGGCGTGCGGACTTTGACAACAGTGGCGACAAGGTGTTGGCGCGCCTCAGCAGCACCGCGATTGCGTTGTCCAAGCATTTTCTGCCGGACCCGCAAACGGGCCAGGGTCCGCAGTCCGAGCCAGGCATCATGGCCAAGCTGGGTGCCAAAACCGTAGTCGCCGCCACCCTGCGTGCGGTGCAGTTGCTGGGCCGCCAGTTCGTGCTCGGCCAGACCATGCAGGAGGCTTTGAAGGAGGCTGATGCCGCGCGCAAACAACATAAAGTAGCAGGAGGGTCAGGTTTCACCGCAGGGCCGCCCCAAGGTGAAACGCGCCCCCTTGGGGGGCAGCGACCCACACAAAGTGGGGGAGCGTGGGGGCTGACATATTCCTACGATATGTTAGGTGAAGGCGCTCGCACAGACGCGGATGCACTGCGCTATTTGAAGAGCTACACGGCGGCGATTGAATACATTGCCACCCACAGCGACACCAGCGGCGCCCCAGAGCAAAACGATGGCATTTCCATCAAGCTCAGCGCGCTGCACCCGCGCTATGAAGATGCACAAAGCCAGCGGGTCCTGGATGAACTGGTGCCGCGCGTCTGGACCCTGTGTGAACTGGCCGCCAAGGCCAACATCAACCTGACCATCGATGCCGAAGAAGTGGACCGACTGGAACTTTCGCTGGAAGTGTTTGAAGCCCTGCTGCAACGTGTGGCGCAGCACTGCCCCAAATGGGCCGGTTTCGGTCTGGCGCTGCAGTCGTATCAGACGCGTTCGCTGGAACTGATCGAACACCTCACGGCAACCGCGCGCAAATACAAGGTGCGCCTGATGTGCCGTCTGGTCAAAGGTGCCTATTGGGATGCGGAGATCAAGCGCGCCCAGGAACTGGGCCTGCCGTGCTACCCGGTCTTCACGCACAAGCACCACACCGATGTGTCGTATCTGGCCTGCGCCCGCGTGCTGCTGGACGCGCCGGACGCCATCTACCCGCAGTTCGCCACGCACAACGCCGCCACCATTGCCGCCATTCTGCAAATGGCCGCACGCACCGGCGGCAAGTTTGAGTTGCAGCGTCTGCATGGCATGGGCGAGGGCATCTACCGCGAAGTGCTGAAGAACCCCACGGTCTCCTGCCGCGTCTATGCACCGGTCGGCGCGCACCGCGACTTGCTGGCTTACCTGGTGCGCCGCCTGCTGGAGAACGGTGCCAATTCCTCGTTTGTGCACCAGATGGCCGATGAGTCGGTCAACATGCAAGAGTTGCTGATCTCCCCGTTGCGCCTGGAGCCGGAGTCCTCCCTGCCCATGCCGGTGGATCTGTTTGGCGCCCATGCAGGGGCTCGCAAAAACAGCACCGGTCTGGACCTGACCGTGCCTGCCATGCGGGCACCGTTGCTGTCGGCATTGCAAACCACCGCGGTGCCCGTGGTGGCTCTGTCAAACCCGGTGGAAGTGGCGGATGCCTTTGCCAGCTGTCAGCAAAGTTACGTTGCCTGGAGTCATACCGATGTGGCCCAGCGCGCTGCCGTTTTGCGCAGCGCCGCGGATGCCATGCTGGCGCAAACCCCCAACCTGTGCGCCATTTTGGTAAAAGAAGCTTTCAAGACCTGGGGTGACGCTGTGTCGGAAGTGCGCGAGGCAGTGGACTTTCTGCGCTACTACGCCGACGAAGCGGAGCGCATCATGCAGCCCATCTCCATGCCGCAGGTGCATGGCGTTACCGCCACGCCTTTTACCTACGGCGTGACCGGCGAAACCAATACCCTGCGCCTGACTGCGCGGGGCGTCTGGGTCTGCATCAGCCCGTGGAACTTTCCGTTGGCCATCTTCGCCGGTCAGGTTGCCGCGGCGCTGGCCACCGGCAACACCGTGCTGGCCAAACCGGCTGAGCAAACACCCGGGGTCGCACTCGCCGCCGTGCGCCTATTGCATGCGGCGGGTGTGCCGGTCGATGCATTGCAGCTTTTGCACGGACCCGGCGAAACCATTGGTGCCGCCCTGGTGGCCCAGCCCGGTGTGGCCGGTGTGGTGTTTACCGGCTCCACCCAGGTTGCAAAAATCATCCAGCGTGCACTGGCTGCCAAGGACGGTGCCATCGTCCCGCTGATCGCCGAAACCGGTGGCATCAACGCCATGCTGGTGGACTCCAGCGCCTTGCCCGAACAGGTAGTGGACGCGGTGGTGATGAGCGCCTTCCGCTCCGCCGGTCAGCGCTGCTCGGCGTTGCGCTTGTTGTGTGTGCACGAGTCGATTGCCGACGGCGTGATCG
>CAIQEX010000427.1 GCA_903870955.1 uncultured beta proteobacterium | reverse complement strand
TATTCACACCGGCAGCAATGGTTAAGTGGCCCAACACCACAGCGCCACCGCCGACGGTGCAATTGGGGCCAATGGTGGCACTGCCAGCGACACCGACACAGCCCGCCATTGCAGTATTGCGACCAACACGCACGTTATGTCCAATCTGAATCAGATTGTCGAGTTTTACTCCGTCTTCAATCACGGTGTCTTGCAGTGCGCCGCGGTCAATACAGGTGTTAGCCCCGATTTCCACATCGTCACCGATGCGCACGGCGCCCAACTGTTCAATTTTTTCCCAGCGCTCGCCATCGGGTGCGAAACCGAAGCCATCGGCGCCGATCACCACGCCAGAATGCACGATGCAGCGCGCACCGATCGTGCAATCTTCACCGACCGTGACGCGTGATTTCAAAACGCTTCCGGCACCAATGCGGGCACCGCGTTCGACGACGCACAGCGGCCCTATAGATGCCGAATCATCGACCTCGGCCAACGCGTCCACAACAGCGCTTGGATGTATGCCGACGGAACGTCCCCGCGCCTGCCGAACACGCCAAAGTTGGGTCAGGCGAGCGTAGTAAAGATAGGGGTTGGGCGCGACAATCAAAGACACTCCCATAGGTGCTTCTGAGCGCATCGCTTCAGACACAATCACACAGGTCGCCCGCGTGCTGCGTAATTGGGATTGGTAGCGCGGGTTGCTTAAAAAACTCATCTGCCCAGGTTGGGCAGACTCGAGTGGAGCAATCCCCCTGATTTCCGCAAAGGGTTCACCCACCAACTCGCCTCCAAGCGCTTCGACAATAGAAGCCAGCGTCAGGGGCATGGCATCGCGCGCACTGCTCGGGCGCTTATTTGGCACCCGCGTTAAGGATCTTGATGACCTTGTCTGTAATATCAATCTTGGGGTTGAAGTACACCGCCTCTTGCACCACCAGATCGTATTTTTCGGTTTCCGACAACTGCTTGATGGCCTTGGTGGCCTTTTCATAAACCTGCTGCAACTCTTCGTTGCGGCGGCCATTCAGGTCTTCGTCAAACTCGCGCTTTTTGCGTTGGAAATCGCGATTCTGTTCAACAAATTCCTTTTGCTTGGCTGCGCGCTGGCTCTCGGTCATGGTCGGCGCATCGCGCTCAAACTTTTCACTAAACGTTTTGAGCGTGCTTTGCAAATCTGTCAGTTCTTTCTGGCGCTTGGAAAACTCGGCTTCCAGTTTCGCCGTCGCTGCCTTCGCAGGTCCCGATTCACTGGTAATACGCTGGGAGTTGATGAAAGCAATGCGCGACTCCTGGGCCTGAACACCGGTTGCGAAAACCATGCACAGCAGGCCGGATGCCCAAATTGTATTAAGTGTCTTCATTAGAAGGAAGTTCCAATATTAAATGCCAGAGACTGTATTTTATCGCCATCAAACTGCTTTATCGGTTTGGCAAAGGCCAGACGCAAAGGACCCACAGGGGAAATCCAACTGATACCTATACCGACCGATGCCCGCAAGTCGTCAACCTGAATGTTGTCATTGGGGCCGTAAATACCGCCCGCGTCGAGGAAGCCAAACCAGCGCAGCGTTCGGTCACTGCCACCACCCGGGAATGGCGACAGAACTTCGGCATTGAAGGTCAGCCGCTTGGGGCCGCCGGGTGCTACGCCCGTGGTCACACCACCCGCAGCCGCCACGGCAGCCCTTTGGGACGCAGTCGTCAGGCTGCCTTGTTCAAAACCACGCACCGAACCCAGTCCCCCAGAAGTGTAATTTTTCAACACGGGATAGCTCAATCCATCGGTTCCGGTACCCAGATCAACCTGGGTGTTAAGAGCCAATGTGGTCTTCTTGGACAAAGGGAAGAATTGTTGAAGTTGGGCAGTGCCGCGTGCGTAACGCAAATCGCCACCGACACTCCATTCCCCGTTGAGCTTCAACACCCGACCGGTACTCGGCACCAGCGCGCTGTCCCGGGTGTCCCGGGACCAGCCAACGGTCAGTGGTAACGAGTAAGTCACCAAACCAAATTCATTGGCAAAGTCCTGGTACACGGTGGGCAATAAAGTTCCAGGAATGATTTCAGTGCGATCAAACCCTGCGCCCATAAAAACGGTGTCGGTTTCCGTAAACGGCACGCCGAATACCATGCTGGCACCGGTGGTTTGAATGGAATAGCTGTCTATGTCCGTATAGGGTTTACTGGTGCGCTGCGCCAGACTGATAGAGCGCGATACACCATCTTCCGTGAAATACGGGTTGGTCGTATTGAAGGCCAGCGTGCGGTTGTATTTGCTGGTATTGACCTCAATGCCCAGCGAACTACCCGAGCCAAACGCGTTGTCCTGGCGGAAACCAAAGGTCAGGCCCAGTCCATCGGCACTGGACAGGCCGGCGCCCAAACTAATGCTGCCGGTAGGTTTCTCTACGACGTTTACCGTCAAATCGACCTGGTCCAGGGTTCCTGCGACTTCTTGCGTATCCAGAGTAACTTCTTTGAAATAGCCCAAGCGGTCAACCCGGTTTCGCGACTGACGGATCTTTTCACCGTCATACCACGATGCTTCAAGTTGCCTGAACTCCCTGCGAATCACCTCATCACGGGTTCTGTCATTGCCCGCAACGTTGATCCGACGCACATAAGCACGCCGCGAAGGGTCGCCTACCAAGGTCACTTCTACTTGGTTTGTGGCACGGTCGATATCGGTACGGGCTTCTGCTCTGCCAAACGCGAAACCAAAATTCCCGTAATAGTCGCTAATGGCCTTGGTCGTCTGCGCCACCTGGTCGGAGTTGTAAGCCTCACCGGCCTTGATGGTGATAAGGGACTGAAACTCTTCATCCTTGCCCAGATAATTGCCAGCCAACTTGATTTTGGAGACCACGAAACGTTCGCCTTCGGTCACATTGACCGTGATGCCCATGCCTTGTTTATCTGGCGAAATTGCAACCTGAGTGGAATCAACCTTGAACTCCAGGTAACCCTGCGTCAGATAAAAGGAACGCAAACTTTCAATATCGGCATTGAGTTTGGTGCGGGAGTAGCGATTTGACTTCGTATACCAGCTGAGCCAGCCGCCCGTGTCCTGCTCAAACTGATCCAGTAATTTGGACTCCGAGAAGGCCTTGGCACCCACGATGTGGATTTCTTTGATTTTTGCCGTATCGCCTTCGGTCACGGAGAAGCTCAGGTTGACGCGGTTGCGATCCATCGGAGTCACGGTGGTCACCACTTCGGTGGCATACATGCTGCGGCTGATGTATTGGCGCTTGAGTTCCTGCTCGGCGCGATCGACCAGTGCCTTGTCGTATGGTCGACCGTCAGCCAGTCCGATGTCCCGCAAGGCCTTCTTCAGCACGTCCTTATCGAATTCCTTGGTGCCAGAAAAATCGACATCCGCAATCGTCGGACGCTCCTCGACCACCACCACCAGAACACCCTCTTTGACGTCAATGCGAACGTCCTTAAACAGCCCCAAGGCAAACAAGGCCCGAATCGATGCGGCAGCTTTGTCGTCGCTATAGGTGTCTCCTACGCGCACTGGAATCGAGGCAAATACGGTGCCCGCTTCGACCCGCTGCAAACCTTCCACGCGGATATCACGCACGGCAAAAGGCTCCAGTGCCAGGACAGCCTGAGCCACTACGCCCGCTACAACGGCAGCCACGGCACGCAGGACAAAGCTTGAATTCAATTGCATGTTAAAGATTCGGAAAGAGAAAACACAAAACCGCCTAGGCGAATAGTCGGGAGATGTCATTGAAGATTGCAATCGACATCATCACCATAAGCATGGCAAAACCCAGGCGTTGCAATCCGGACAACCATGCCTCGGATACGGCATGCCCGGTGATGCCCTCCCAACCATAATACATCAGGTGCCCACCATCGAGGACGGGTAGCGGAAGCAGATTCAGTACCCCTAAACTGATACTGATCAAGGCCAGAAACACCATGAATTGTTCCAGTCCCATAGCTGCTGAGCGACCTGCGTAATCGGCAATCGTGATGGGGCCACTGAGATTGCGGACTGAGGCGGTGCCGGTCACAATTTGACCCATCATGCGCAGAGTCAGGCTTGAAACTTCCCAAGTCTTGCCTGCAGCCTTCTGGATACCGGCCAAAAATCCATAGCGCACCTGCACCATGGCGGGCGGCCCCCCAATCATGGCGCCCACCCTGCCGAGGGTCTGACCTGCCTCATGCAGCTGGCGCGGCGTAACCACCAAAGGCACTTGCTGGTTATGCCGTTCAATCAACCAGTGTTGCGGCTCAGGTACTTGATTAACACCCGAATTGCTAATCAATTCACGCAGTTGCGTGGCATCCGCAATGTGCAGACCATTGACCTGCAGGACCACGTCGCCGGGTTGCAACCCGGCAGCCTGCGCGGCGCCATCGGGCACGACTTCCGCGATGCGTGCGGGTGATTGCGGCGCCACAAAGCCAATCGAACGAAACATCGAGGCGTCCGCATGGCTGACATCAAGGCCTTGGAAAGACAGCGTGGTTTCGTGTGCAGTTCCATCAGTCGATTGGTATCGGATGTGAAGTGACTTGCCCTCCAGGGCGCCACGGGTTAACCACCAGCGAAAATCTTCAAAGGACACCACGTCCTGTACAGCCTCTTCATCCAGGCCGACTTGGAGAATCCGTTCACCGCCAGAGAACCCGGCCTTTTCGGCAATCGAAGCCACCGTTGGCTTGGAAACCAAGGCATCAGGCTCCGTCACACCCATCCAATT
Source organism: uncultured beta proteobacterium (assembly GCA_903870955.1). Taxonomy (GTDB): domain Bacteria; phylum Pseudomonadota; class Gammaproteobacteria; order Burkholderiales; family Burkholderiaceae_C; genus Allorhodoferax. Next base: position 2,449 of record CAIQEX010000427.1, on the reverse strand, counting down.
GACACAGCTGTACAGCAGAAGCGCCAGACACAAATTCGCAATAGGTCCGGCGGCCACAATCGCAGCACGGCTTTTCAAAGGCTTGCGGTTGAAGGCAAATCCCAGTTCCGAGGCAGGTACGGGCTCTTCGCGTTCGTCCAGCATCTTGACGAAGCCGCCAAGCGGCAGCAGGCCTATCCGATACTCGGTGCCCGACCGACTGGAGGTCCAGCCCACAACCCGGGGGCCGAATCCAATGGAAAATTTCAGCACCTTGACGCCACAAGCACGTGCCATGGCGAAATGCCCCCACTCATGGACCGCCACCAACAGCGCGATGGCCACCAGGAATGCAACAAGCGTCAACATGGTGAAAATGCCGCTTAGTGCGCCAACCGGCGCACGATACCCTGCGCGACAGCACGCGTCTCCAGATCCAGCGCAATCAGGTCGTCAAGGGTTTCAGGTTGGGAAAATTGCACCGCATCCAGCGTTTCAAGATTGACGTGGTGGATCTGGTCAAAGCGGATCTTTTCGGTCAAGAAGGCGTCAACAGACACTTCATTGGCTGCATTCAGGACCGCTGGTGAACTGTCAGGACCAGCTAGCACGCGCCACGCCAGACTCAGGCCGGGGAATCGGAGCATGTGGTCATTGGATGTAAATGGCTCAAAGGTAAGTGCCGCCATTTTGGTGAAATCCAGAGGTGCCGCACCACTGCGAATGCGCGCCGGCCACGAAAGACCATAAGCAATCGGGCCCCGCATATCGGGCGTGCCCAACTGGGCTACGACGGAATGGTCAATAAATTGCACCATCGAATGAATCACGCTCTGGGGGTGAATAACGACTTCAATTTGGTCCGGCTTTAGCCCAAAAAGGAACTTGGCCTCGATGACTTCAAGTGCCTTGTTCATCATGGTGGCGGAATCCACCGAAATCTTGCGACCCATAACCCAGTTGGGGTGCGCGCATGCCTGTTGTGGCGTCACGCTCTGCAGCGTATCGGGCGCACGGGCGCGAAAGGGCCCGCCCGAGGCCGTCAAAATAATCTTGTCTACCCGTTCTTGCCACGCGTTTGGGTCATCTGGCAACGACTGAAAGATCGCCGAATGTTCACTGTCAATGGGTAGCAACGTGGCACCACCGACCTTCACGGCATGCATGAACAAATTGCCACCTACCACCAACGCTTCTTTGTTGGCCAGAAGCAAACGCTTGCCGCTGCGGGCTGCCTCCATGCAAGGTGCCAAACCAGCCGCACCCACAATTGCTGCCATCACCGTGTCCACATCGGGATGGCATGCCATATCGGCAATCGCTTTGGCACCCCAAAGCACTTCGACCGCAAGGTTGGCTGACGCGCAACGTTCTCTCAACGCCCGGCCACTTTCAGCTTCAGCCATTACGGCAAATTTTGGCTGGTGCTGTACGCATTGGGCGAACAAGGCATCCACCGAAGTCGAAGCCGTCAGTGCAAAGACCTGAAACCGGTCCGGATGCATGGACATTACGTCCAGCGTGTTCACACCTATCGAACCGGTTGACCCGAGAACTACAACCTTTTGTTTCACAAAACACCCCCGCCAACGAGCATGAGCGCCAAAGGCAGCGTGGGCAACAACGCATCCACACGATCCAGCACGCCACCATGACCCGGAAGTAAATTGCTGCTGTCCTTGACCCCCGCAGCACGTTTAAACAGCGATTCCACAAGATCACCTACAACGCTCATGGCTGTCAAAAAGCCAAGTCCCAGCAGCAACACCGGAATGCCCATTGAGAAAAGTCGACTGTAGACGCTGGCCGAATCCATAGCCGCGTGACTATCGGCGTAAATCCAGATCATCGCAACGACAAATACGGCCATGCATCCGCCCATCACACCTTCCCAGGTTTTGCCGGGACTTATCGAGGGTGCCAGCTTGTTTGCAAAAAATTTCCCGCCCAGTCCACGGCCGGCAAAATAGGCACCAATGTCTGCAGCCCATACCAGCACCAGCACCGACAGCAGAAAGTTCAGTCCGATCAACCGAGCCTGCATGATGGACAACCAAGCGGCCCACAACAGCAGAACACCACCGACGAGCCTCAGAAACGCAGGCACGGACTTCCAGGCTGGTGCGCCCGAGCGCAAGGCCCAGGCGCTCGCCAGAACCCAAAATCCGCCAATTCCACTCCACAGCAACGGCATAGGCTTGGCAGGCCAGGCCAGGTACCACGCAGCTGAACACAGAAGTGCGCAGACGGCCCCAGCTCGCAGCGATGCGCGAAACGAATACCCATTGAGACGGGCCCATTCCCAGGCACCACAGGTCAGCAATACAAGCGTTACCAGACCGAAGGCTGAGGCATCTGGATAAAACATGGCCGGCAACAGAATCGCCAAGAGCACAAGTGCAGTGATGATTCGTTGTTTCAACATGGGAGTAACCTCAAGTGGCTTCGTTGGGGGCACCGGGCAACTGGG
>CAIQEX010000426.1 GCA_903870955.1 uncultured beta proteobacterium | reverse complement strand
TCTTCCGACTCCTCGTCTTCCACTTCGGCCAATGCCTCGGATGCGACAAAGCGGAAATCACGCTCAAAACTGACAACCTCGTCCACAGGCGTCAGGCAACGCTGGCAAATCAGCGAGAGCGTCGCCTGTGCAGACAAATGCAGCCACGGTTCGTCGGCACCGGACGCATCAGAACGCACCTCACCTTGCACTGCATAAGTCACAAAAGTCTCTCCGCCCAGACCCTGGCTTTGTTCCATCAGGCGCTCAAAGCGGGACAAGCGCTGCTCGCCCGAATGGGTGCCCTGGCTCAGGGCAAAAGCGGCGATAGGCAGCTGGGTCGCGTCAAATTCATGTTTCATGCTGGCAGTGTAAGAGAATCAGGGCATGCACCCTTTAGCCAATAGAAAACTCATCCTGGGCTCCACATCGATTTACCGACGCGAATTGCTGGGTCGCCTGCGCATTCCCTTTTCGGTCGAGTCACCCCACGTCGATGAGGCCGCATTACCCGGCGAAACCCCGGAAATGTTGGCGCAACGTCTGGCTCTGGCCAAGGCACAGGCCGTCGCAGCCCGTTTTCCGGAAGCGATTGTGATTGGCTCAGACCAAGTTGCGGACCTGGACGGCACGGCCTTGGGCAAACCCGGTGAACATGCCCGCGCCGTGCTGCAACTGCGCCAAATGTCAGGAAAGTTGGTGATTTTTCAAACCGCCATCGCCGTGGTCTGCCTGGAAAGTGGTTTTTGCCAGCAAGCCCTGGCACCCGTCAAGGTGCAATTCCGCCATCTCAGCGAATCTGAAATTGAAAATTACCTGCAGGCCGAGAAACCCTACGACTGCGCCGGCAGCGCCAAAAGCGAGGGTCTGGGTATAGCCTTGCTGGAACGCATAGACAACGATGACCCCACCGCGTTGGTGGGCCTGCCTTTGATTCGCACGGCCACCTTGTTGCGGGCAGCGGGCCTCGATCTGCTGGCCTAAACGCCTTTCCCGACTATGAATACTGTTGCCACCGCACACAATGCAAAGAAGCCCACGGGCACGCTGTACCTGGTGCCCGCTCCACTGGATTTTGGCTGCGCAGAGGTGATGGCGCTGGACGCATCCATGCCACGCGCCACACTTGAAATTGCAGCGGAAATCAGCCATTGGATCTGTGAAAACGCCAAATCCACACGCGCTTACCTGAAGCGCGTAGGCGAAACTTACCCCCTGTGTCAGCCCATTCAGGCGATGCAGTTGCAGGAATTGCCGCGCGAAGTGCACAAAAAGGGCGATCACGGCGGCGGCTTTGATGCGCGCCATCTGTTGCAACCGGCCGTCGATGGCCAGAACATGGGACTTGTCAGCGAAGCCGGCATGCCCGCAGTTGCGGACCCTGGCTCCTCCGTGGTGCGGGCTGCGCATGACCTGGGTATCGATGTCGTGCCGCTGGTTGGACCCGTGTCGCTCTTGCTGGCGCTGGCGGCCAGCGGCCTGAACGGTCAAAGTTTTGCCTTTGTCGGCTATGTGCCTGCGGCTCCCGCCGAGCGGGCGCAAAAAATACGCGAGTTGGAATCGTTGGCACTCAAAACTGGCCAGACCCAGATCTTTATTGAAACGCCTTACCGCAACACCGCTTTGTTGCAAACCTTGCTGCAGAGTCTGCAGCACAACACGCGCCTGGCCACTGCCAGTGGCCTCACCTTAAGCCGCGCGCAATGCCACAGCGATGTCGTGAAAAACTGGAAAAGCAAACCCTGGGCCCTGGATAACAGCGTGCCCACGGTTTTTTCCATAGGGCGCTAGTGAAGGTTGGGTGAGGTCTTCAAAGCGCGAACCGAGGCTTCGCCAATGGACGCGCCAAAACGCTTGACCAATCGCTCAGCCACGTTGTCGCGGCGCGTGTAATCCACCAGTTCTTCCGCCTTGATCACCTCACGGGCCACAAAGTCCAGACTGGCCAGTTGATCGGCCAAGCCCATTTCCACGGCTTGCTGACCGGTCCAGAACAGGCCACTAAATGTCTCTGGTGTCTCCTTCAAACGGGCACCGCGTCCGGTCTTTACGGCAGCAATGAATTGCTGGTGAATCTGATCCAGCATGGTCTGCGCAAAGGCGCGTTGCTTATCGGTCTGCGGACTGAAAGGGTCTAGAAAACCCTTGTTCTCACCGGCCGTCATCAGGCGCCGCTCCACCCCTACTTTGTCCATCAGTCCGGTAAAACCAAAGCCATCCATCAGCACGCCGATGCTGCCCACAATGCTGGCCTTGTCGACATAGATCTTGTCGGTGGCCACGGCGATGTAATAGGCCGCTGAGGCACAAGTCTCTTCCACCACGGCGTAAATCGGCTTCTTGTATTTTTCTTTAAGGCGGTGAATTTCATCGTTAATGATGCCCGCCTGCACCGGGCTTCCGCCGGGTGAATTGATCAACAGAACCACACCTTGCGTGCCCGAATCTTCCAGGGCGCTGCGCATGGATGAGATCACCAACTCGGCACTGGCCTCGCCACCGGAAGCAATTTCACCCTTGATTTCAATCACCGCGGTGTGCGGTTTGGAGACATCGGCCGGCGCGCCACCACGCTCCCAACCAAAAACCGCCAGCAACACAAAAAACACCAGCCAGGCGAGGCGGATGCCGTTGCGCCAACGGCGCGCCTGACGCTGCTCGATCAAAGTGGCCATGGCCAACTTTTCCAACGTCTCACGCTCCCAACTGGCAGCACTGGCGGGCATTGCACCAGCGTCTTTTGCAGGATGAATGGCAGGACTGGCGCTAGCGTCCTGAACAGGATCGGTTGGAGTTTGGGGTTCAGTCATGTCAAAAGTTCACGTTTCTTAGTTGCCGGGCAGTATGCCAGTGCACCACGCCATCCTGCTCGGAAGTTTCGATCTTTATCAGTCCGCCGCGGCAAGGGCCGCCTTTGCAGGCACCGGTTTTGGGACTGTAAGTCGCACCGTGGGTGGCACAGATCAACCAATGCCCGGTCAAATCGAAAAAGCGATTGGGTTGGTAATCCATCTCCATGGGCACATGCGAGCAGCGATTCAAGTAGGCATGCACCTGCCCTTCATAGCGGATGGCAAAAGCCATGCAGGATTGCCCGCAATAGACCACATCAAAGGGCACCGCATCGCCGCTGTTCAGCAGTGCATCTGAATTGCAAAGGGCTATGGCCTCGGGCTCCGGTGCGTCCGCACCTTTCACCTCAAGTTCAGCCATGGGTCAATAGCCACTGCTGCAACTCAGCGACAGAATGCGCCACAAACAGAGGCGCCAAGGGGGCAAAGTCGGCGTGGTCATGCGCGCCATAACTGACACCGACACTGGGGCAACCGGCGTTGCGCGCCATCTGCAAATCATGTGTGGTGTCGCCGATCATCAGCAGGCGTTCGGGTGGCACACCAAATTCAGCCATCAGTTCCTGCAACATGAGCGGATGGGGTTTACCAGCCGTTTCATCGGCGGTGCGGGAAGCGTGGAACAGGCCTTGCAATTCTTCTCGCGCCAATGTTTCGTCCAGTCCTCGGCGGCTTTTTCCAGTCGCCACGGCCAGCAGATGCTGCCTGCAGATCAAGCTATGCAGCATCGGCAACACACCGGCAAACAAACTGATGTCATTTTGGTGCAGGGTGTAGTGGTGCTTGTAGCGCTCGCCGAGAAGTGGGTATTTTTCTTTGGGCACATCGGGTGCCGCATGGGCCAAGGCCGCCATCAGGCCCATGCCAATGACATATGCAGCGTCGGTGTCACTGGGCACGGTGCCACCCACATCCCGCACGGCTTCCTGAATGCAGCGGGTGATGATGGCGGTGGAGTCGAATAGCGTGCCATCCCAATCAAACGCGATGAGGTCGAATTGGCGCTGGGGCGTCGTTAGTGATTGGGGCATGGGGACAAATTACTCAGCGCTGGGGGGCAGGGCAAACCGCAGGAATGCGGCAAGGTCTGCTGGTAATTCTGCCTGCAAATCAACGCGCTTACCGGTACCGGGGTGATTGCACTGAAATCGCCAGGCGTGCAAAAACATGCGTTTGAGGCTACCGGGGCCGCTGACCTTGGCCAACTCCTTGTTGGTATCAAAGTTTCCGTACTTGTCGTCACCCGCGATGGGCATGCCTTCAGACGCCAGGTGCACGCGAATCTGGTGCGTGCGACCGGTCTTGAGGGTGACCTCCAGCAATGAATAGGGTTTGGCCGCGTCTGGCGCGGTGGTGCCACGCAGTTTCACCATGGTGAGCGAAGGCATGCCATCCGGGTCATCCTTGGCCACCACTTTGACGCGCCGCTCCCCGCCTTCAGCCTGACCGTCCTTGCCGGGCAGCACATATTTATGCAGCGGCTTGCTCAAAACCTTGAGCTTTTCGGGCCACAGACCCAAAACCAGAGCCAGATAAATCTTGCCGGTCTCGCGCTCGCGGAACTGATCCTGCAGGTTTTTCAGGGCACTGCGTTTTTTGGCCACCAGCAAAACACCGGAAGTTTCGCGGTCCAGCCGGTGCACCAGTTCCAGAAAGTGGGCGCGGGGCCTGGCCATGCGCAATTGCTCGATCACGCCAAAGCTCACACCAGAGCCGCCATGCACCGCCACACCGGCAGGTTTATTGATGGCTAAAAAGTAGTCATCTTCGAACAGGATGGGGAAGTCCTTGGCCGGGACAAAACCGGCAC
>CAIQEX010000425.1 GCA_903870955.1 uncultured beta proteobacterium | reverse complement strand
TGCTGGCATTGGCCGGCGAAAGTGCCCTCATTCCTCCCGTGCTGCTGAATCCGATGCTGGCCGCGATGGTGTTGTCCATGGTGGTCACGCCCTTTATCGTGATGTTCAGCAATCGCATCGTGATGCGCCTGGTTTCCACCGAATGGCTACAGCAGTCTTTGCAATTGACGACGATTGCCCGCAAGTCCATTAACGTCAATCAGCATGTGCTGATTTGCGGCTTTGGCCGTTGCGGCCAGAATTTGGCGCGCGTGCTGGAGAGTCAGAGCATTCCTTATATGGCGCTCGACCTGGATCCGGAGCGGGTGCGGCAGGCCGCGGCCGCTGGCCACAATGTGGCCTTTGGTGACTCCGCGCGGTTGCAGGCATTGATGGCGGCAGGATTGGCACGCGCCAACGCCGTGGTGGTGACCTACCTGGATGAGCCGGCCGCTTTTAAGGTTCTGGCAATCACGCAGGAACATGCACCGCAAGTGCCGGTCATCGTGCGCACCCAAGACGACCGCAACCTGGAGAAACTGCGCGCGGCGGGCGCAACGGAAGTGGTGCCTGAAGCCATCGAAGGCTCGTTGATGCTGGCCAGCCATGCGCTGGCATTGGTGGGCGTGCCCATGCGCCGCGTGATTCGCATCGTGCAAGATCAGAGGGATGCCCGTTACAACCTGCTGCGTGGATTCTTTCATGGCGCCGACGACAACTCTGTGGACGAACTGCAGGACGAGCGTCTGGCCACGGTGAGCTTGCCGCAACACGCCAAGGCGGTGGGCCAAACGCTGGCCAGCATTTCGCTTCAGGCGTTGGACGTGCGGGTGCTGAGTCTGCGCCGCAGCGACCAACGTCTCGACCTTGCGGATGCCGGCATCGTACTGCTTGAAAACGATACTTTGGTCTTGTCCGGAAAGGCTGAGGCACTGGCGCTGGCTGAGCAACGTTTGCTGGCAGGAATGGCTTCACAGCGGGCACAATCGGACTCGTTTCAATAGCTCTTATTGCCAAGGCTCCCTATGCAACACATCAGCGTGAACCAATACCTGCGTGACAACATTCGTACCGTGCCCGACTGGCCGGCGCCGGGTGTGCAGTTCCGCGACATTACCCCGCTGCTGCAGAATGCCCGAGTCTTCCGGGTGCTGATTGACGCCTTTGTGCACCGCTATATGGAACCCGAACTCCGGCCCGATATCGTGGCCGGACTGGACGCACGCGGCTTCATCATCGGTGCCGTGGTGGCCTATGAACTCAACGTGGGCTTTGTGCCTATTCGCAAGAAGGGCAAGCTGCCCTTCACCACGGTGGAAGAAACCTATGAATTGGAATACGGAAGTGCCACCGTAGAGCTGCATACCGATGCGGTCAAGCCAGGCCAGCGCGTTTTGCTGATCGACGACCTGATTGCGACAGGCGGCACCATGATGGCTGGCCGTCGCTTGCTTGAACGCCAAGGTGCGATCGTGACGGAAGGCGCCGCCATTGTCGATTTGCCTGAACTTGGGGGATCCAACAAGCTGCGCGAATCGGGTTTGTCACTGTTTACGCTGGTGGATTTCGCAGGCCACTAGCCTGCTGGCCAGCGTTGCGCTTCATCGCGGAACGATGGGGATTTTCACGGCGGCGAATTGGGGTCAAACGGTTCGGTATCGGAGAAATCCGGAATGGGCGCCGGTTTACGGCGACCAGAATGAACCGGTTCAACGCGCGGTATGACAGAGGCAGCACTGGCACCTGAGGCCACCGCCTTCTTGAATGCCAACACTTCTTCGTCCTGAATGGGAGCAAAGGGACCCACACTGGCCACCGGAGCAATCGGCACGGGCTCCTGGGCGATTTCGACGCTTTGGACTTGCGCCGCGCGCTGCACTCCATGCGCAGCGCCGGATCCAGCAGTTACCAAATCATTGACGCGCCAATAAACCGCCGTCACCAGAATGTCATAGCGATCTTTTGCACTGCGTGCGATGGCACCCTCGATCTCCGCAAAGTGCCCCGGGTCAGCCAAGTGCTCGCGAGGCAAGTCCATCATGATCAGGTACTGGCTGGTATTTGAATCCAGCGACAACACTTTGAACTTGTAAGTGGAGGACAGAACTCCGGCAGCGGTCATGCTTTCACGCACCACGGCATACAACAATTCCCGTCTTTCCAAGCGTTCATTTTTGCTGAGGGTGGATGCCGGGCTCCGTTCTGCAACCGGTGTCGCCGACAAAAAACGGTCAACTGGCACCGTTGCGTCGGACTGACCGATATCGGAGGGTTCTGATTGAGCCGATTCAGGTATCGACCCCTTTTTGCCAAACCAGTTTAAGAATGACATATGTATATTGAGAATTTGCCCTAGTGACCCAGTGTAGAGCGAATCACTTGCCAATACAAAACTTCGAAAAAATCACCCCCAGCAGATCGTCTGAACTGAACTCGCCCGTAATTTCGCTCAAGGCGCCTTGCGCCAAGCGCAGTTCTTCCGCCAGCAGGTCCAGCGCCTGCGCACGAGACGCCAAATGCGTTGCGGCTTCCTGGCAATGGGTGTCAACACGTCGCAAGGCTTGTAGGTGGCGCTCACGCGCAATAAAGCTGCCTCCAGCAGGGGCTTGCCAGCCGGCAGCTTGCAACAGGGACTGCCGCAATGCGTCGAGGCCGGTGCCCGTTTTGGCACTCAGCGTCACCCCGCTTTCAGCAGTGGCAGAGGTCATGACATCGGCCTTGTTCCACACGTCGATGACCGGCACAGCCGTTGGCAATTTGTCCAGCAGTGTTGCCGCAATTACAGCGTCACCCGCTTGGTAGGAGGCCTGATCCAAACGCGTCAGATCGTGCAAAAACAAGACCACATCGGCGGCGGCAATGGCCTCCCAGGCACGTGCAATGCCAATCTGCTCCACCGTGTCTTCACTGGCGCGCAACCCTGCGGTGTCAATCACATGAATCGGGACGCCTTCAATTTGTATGGTCTCCTGCACGCGATCGCGCGTGGTTCCGGCTATCGGCGTGACGATTGCCAGTTCGGCCCCGGCCAGCGCATTGAGCAGAGAGGACTTGCCGGCATTGGGCTGACCGGCAATCACCACCTTGATGCCTTCCCTCAGCAGTGCTCCTTGCGAGGCACGGGCAAATACGGACTGGAATGCGGCTTGAATGCGATCCAACTGGCCTTTGGCATCGGCCTTTTGCAAAAAGTCGATCTCTTCTTCAGGAAAATCCAAGGTGGCTTCCACCAGCATACGGAGATGGATGATGGCATCCCGCAGAGCATGGATTTCTTTGGAAAACGCGCCGGACAACGACTGCGCCGCGCTACGGGCTGCCGCCTCTGTGCTGGCGTCTATCAGGTCGGCAATCGCTTCGGCCTGCGCCAGATCGATCTTGTCGTTGAGGAATGCGCGCTCGGAAAACTCGCCTGCGTTTGCCAGGCGCAAACCCGGCAGCACGGGCGCACCCTTTGAATCAGATTGCTGTGCCACCTCGATGCAACGCGCGAGCAACAGTTGCAACACCAGCGGCCCGCCATGGGCCTGAAGTTCCAACACGTCCTCTCCGGTAAAGGAGTGCGGTGCAGGAAAAAATATCGCCAGGCCTTTGTCGATCGCCAGGCCCGCAGCGTCACAAAAAGGAAGGTACAGGGCTTCGCGCGCCGGCAAGCTGCGGCCAAACAGCGCGTCAATGAGGGCGAGAAGATTCTTGCCGCTGACCCGGACAATGCCTACCGCCCCGCGGCCAGGCGCCGTGGCAATGGCCAGAATGGGATCGTGGTGACGGCTCAACATACTTCGCCGGAGCGCCGAAGGCGCTTCGGGGGGTACCTAGAACTTCGGCAGATTGAACTTGGGCGGCACACCCATACGGGTGTTGATGATCCACTGCTGCGCAATCGACAACACGTTGTTGGTGATCCAGTACATCACCAATCCAGATGGGAAGAAGAAGAACATCACGCTGAAAGCCAGCGGCATGATCCACATCATCTTGGCTTGCATCGGATCCGGCGGGGCGGGATTCAACGAGGTTTGCAGCAATGTCGTCAAGGTCATGAACAGCGGCAGGATGTAATACGGGTCCGGTGCCGACAGGTCATGAATCCACAAGGCCCAGGGGGCATTGCGCATTTCCACCGTGGCCAGCAACACCGAGTACAAGGCGATAAAAACCGGAATCTGGATCATGATGGGGAAGCAGCCGCCCATGGGATTGACCTTTTCTTCGCGATAAATGCGCATCATTTCCTGCTGCATTTGTTGCGGCTTGTCCTTCAGGCGCTCCCGCATTTCCATGATCTTGGGGTTGATGGCCTTCATCTTGGCCATGCTGGAATAGGCCTTGGCGTTGAGCCAGTAGAAAGCAATCTTGAGCAGCAGCACCAGCGCCACGATGGACCAGCCCCAGTTTTGAATGAAGCTATGCAGCTTGTCCAGCAACCAGTACAGCGGCTTGGCCAGAATCGTCAGGCGACCGTAGTCCTTCAGCAGTTCCAGGCCTGGGCTCAGCGCCTCCAGCATTTTTTCTTCCTGCGGGCCTACGAACAGTTTGGCTTCTACTGACTTGCTGGCACCTGGTGCCAGTGATTCAAGTGGCGCCACCATGGTTGCACGGTAGCAGCAGTCGCCCAAGGTGGCACCAATGTCCACCGCGTCCATGGACAGGCTTCGTTGAATGCCGTCCGGGAGAATCCAGGCGCTGGCGAAATAGTGCTGGACCATGGCGATATAGCCGTTCGCAGCAGACTTCTCAAAATCAGCCTTGTTCTTTTTGATATCCGAAAAGTCCACCTTCTCGAACTTTTTGGCATCGGTATAGACCGCAGGGCCGGTGAAAGTGGAATAGAACGACGAGCCGCCGGCTGGGTTGTTGCCGTCACGTACGAGTTGCAAGTACAACTGAGGTGCCTGGGCTGTCGCCGAGGTGTTGATCAGCTCATGCTTCACGGCAATGTCGTAAGCGCCACGGCGCAAGGTATAGGTCTTGACAAGTTTGATACCGCCCACATCAGGCGACGTGAACGTCAGGACCAACTCATTTTCGCCATCTTTCAGTGCGTGGGCGCCGCTGGCAGTCATCACCGTCTTGTGGGTCGGGAAGACACCGCCGGTGCTGCCGGCAACCACGCCGGACTGCGCCATGTAGACGCGATCCTTGCTGTCATCCAACAACACGAAATTCTTGGACTTGTCTTGCGCATCGGCGTACTTCAGCAACTCGGCACGCACCAGTGAGCCACCTTCGGTGTCCAGAGTCAGTTTGAGTACGTCGGTCGTCACGTCAAAGCGTTCTTTGGGCACGGAACTTTGCGCCACTGCGGGCGCGGCAACCGGCACAGTGGCCTGACCGACGACTGCCGCTGGGACGGATGCGTCTTTTACAACGGGTTTGCCGTCAGTTTTGGGTGCACTGGCAACCGGCATGGCACCTGGAAAGAACGTGGCTTTTTTTCCATTGGAAACCTGCCATTGGTCCCAGAGCATCACCATGGCAAAACCAAAAATCACCCACAAAATGGTGCGGCGGATATCGTTCATGAGTGTTTCTTTTCAGTCGGAGAAATCAGGCGGCCAAAAAGCCGCGGGGATTTTGTGGGCACGGGATCGCTACCTCCAGCGCACCAGGGGTGGCAACGCGCAATTCGCGCAACCGTGAGATAGCTGCCCCACGCAGCACCATGCTGCTCAAGAGCCCGCAGCGAGTATACGGAGCAAGTCGGCTCAAAGCGGCAGGAAGAACCTAACCAGGGGCTCAAAAAAAGGCGGTATGCCTTGACGACACCCATAAGCAAGTGGCGCATCGCACTATTCCTTCGGGCGCACAACAGGCGCGGCAGGGCAAGCCCGCTCAAACAAACTGAGCAATTCAGACCGCACCGCCGTCTTGAGAGCTTCCGAGGTCGCACTTACAAACTGGACGCGATCGAAACCGGCGCGCAGACGCACCACATGGGCACCAATGCCCAATTGCGGTTCAAATTGCGCGCTAACGTTGTAGATCTGACGCTTGATGGCATTGCGGGTTACGGCCCTTTTTGCCCATCGCTTGGGGACCATAGCCCCCAACCAGACGCATGCGTGCGAAAAAAGCGGTGCTTGCGGACTGGACCCGGAAGGTACATCCAGAATCAGATCCGTCCTGTGCAATGCAAAGTGCGCGGTTCGGGCGAGGGTCTTGCCAGACAAAACTGCCTGAAATTGAGGCCGGGTTTTCAGCCGCTGCATGTTGGAGCACACCAGAACTGAAACCTCCTGAGACAAAGCAAGTGCCCCAAGAAATGGCCGGTCAAAATGACTTGCGAAGGCTTAGACAGCCAGGCGCTTGCGGCCCTTGGCACGGCGGGCATTGATCACGGCGCGGCCACCGCGGGTCTTCATGCGAACCAGAAAGCCGTGGGTACGGGCGCGGCGAATTTTGGAAGGTTGGTATGTGCGTTTCATTTGAATCTCTGCTCTGGACCCCGACAACAATCAGGGAAACCGTCGATTATCGCAAATTTTCTGAATCTCAGCAACACCGGTGCAAGATTTTGCTGTCCAAGCCACCATCAAAGGTGTGCACCGCAGCATGTGGATAAGGCTTTGATAATTTACAATCGAGTGCACAGCATTACAAAACTATCCACAGAAGCTGAGAACAACAATGACCGCGGGACAACCGACTAGCAGCCAGCAGGCTGCAGCACATGACATTGGCCAAAGCCTTTGGCAAAGTTGCGTAGACCAACTGGCGCAAGAACTACCAGAACAACAATTCAACACATGGATAAAGCCGTTGCAGGCCCATGTGCATGAAGACTTTTCCCGCATCACGATCTTTGTCGCGAACCGCTTCAAACTCGACTGGGTAAGAGCCCAATACAGTGGCCGCATTGCCGGCATGCTGGAGAAGCTGTACGGCCAGGCCGTAATTGTAGAGTTAGCCATTACTCCTCGGGAAACCGTTGCCAGGCCTCAGTTTTCTGTAACGTCTGCAGATATTCCGGTGGTTGAAGACACGGTTGAAATCGGCGAAGACCGCAACGTGGGTACGCCAAAAAACCGCCTCAACGGCATGCTCACATTCGAGACGCTGGTGGAAGGCACAGCGAACCGAATGGCCCGTGCCGCCGCCATGCATGTGGCGACCATGCCTGGCCATCTATACAACCCTTTGTTCATTTACGGCGGCGTTGGCTTGGGTAAAACCCACTTGATGCATGCCGTCGGGAACCGTTTGTTGCAAGACAAACCTGGCAGCAAAGTTCTCTACATTCACGCGGAACAATTTGTCTCGGACGTGGTTAAGGCCTATCAACGCAAAACTTTTGACGAATTTAAGGAGCGTTACCACTCTTTGGATTTGCTGTTGATAGATGACGTGCAGTTCTTTGCCAACAAGGACAGAACGCAGGAAGAATTTTTTAACGCTTTCGAAGCGCTGCTGACCAAAAAGTCGCACATTGTGATGACCAGCGACACCTATCCGAAGGGTCTGACCGATATTCACGAGCGACTGGTATCGCGCTTTGACTCCGGTTTAACGGTCGCCATTGAGCCTCCCGAACTGGAAATGCGGGTGGCCATTCTGATAAACAAGGCGCGTGTGGAAGGTTCGGAAATGCCCGAGGAAGTGGCATTTTTTGTCGCCAAAAATGTACGCTCCAATGTGCGCGAACTGGAAGGCGCTTTGCGCAAAATCCTGGCCTATTCGCGTTTTAACCAGAAAGAGATTTCGATCGCCCTGGCGCGCGAAGCGCTGCGTGATCTGCTGTCCATACAGAACCGTCAGATTTCGGTGGAAAACATCCAGAAAACCGTGGCCGATTATTACAAGATCAAGGTTGCGGACATGTATTCCAAGAAGCGCCCGGCCAGCATTGCAAGACCGCGTCAAATCGCCATGTACCTGGCGAAAGAACTGACGCAAAAAAGTTTGCCCGAAATTGGGGAACTGTTCGGCGGACGTGACCACACCACGGTGCTGCATGCGGTACGCAAAATTGGCGGTGAACGCCAGCAAATGACCGAACTGAACCAGCAATTGCACGTTTTGGAGCAGACCCTGAAGGGCTAACTACCAAAAAACAAGCTAAGTTGGACGGTAAAAATCGCATAAAACAGCGAAAATGTCGGGTATTTAACAAAGCCGCCTCGTCAGCATTGGATGTAGGTGGCGTATAGAGACTCTGAAAGAGATTGAAATGATCGTATTGAAGGCAACGCAAGATAAAGTTCTGTCGGTTCTGCAATCCGTTGCTGGCATCGTGGAGAGGCGCCACACATTGCCGATTCTGGCGAACGTGTTGTTGCGCAAATCAGGCACGTCGATCCAGCTCACCACCAGCGATTTGGAAATCCAGATCCGCACTACGGCCGATCTGGGTGGCGACACCGGAAACTTCACCACGACCATCGGCGCACGCAAACTCATCGACATTTTGCGCACCATGCCGTCGGATCAGACCGTGTCGCTGGAGTCCAACCAAAGCAAGATCATTGTCAAGGGCGGCAAGAGCAAGTTCACGCTGCAGACCATGCAGGCGGAAGACTTCCCGCTGGTGCAGGAATCGGCCAATTTCGGTCCGGCTTTCAGCGTGCCGCAAAAGACACTGAAAGACCTGCTCGGCCAAGTGGCGTTTGCCATGGCTGTGCACGACATCCGCTACTACCTGAACGGCATCCTGTTTGTTGCGGAGGGCAAGCAACTCAGCCTCGTCGCCACCGACGGTCACCGTCTGGCCTTTGCCTCTGCCACGCTGGATGTGGAAGTACCCAAGCAGGAAGTCATTCTCCCGCGCAAAACCGTAATCGAACTGCAGCGCCTTTTGAGTGACGCGGACGGCGCCATCGAAATGCAATTTGCCAACAACCAGGCCAAGTTCAGCTTTGATGGCATGGAGTTTGTGACCAAGCTGGTTGAGGGCAAGTTCCCCGACTACAACCGCGTCATCCCCAAAAACCACAAGAACAAAATCACCCTGGGTCGCGCGGCTTTGCTGTCCACGCTGCAACGCACGGCTATTTTGACCAGCGATAAATTCAAGGGTGTGCGTTTGAACATCGACCCTGGCAGCCTGCGCGTGGCCTCCAACAATGCCGAGCAGGAAGAAGCGGTCGACGAGCTCGACATTGATTACGGCGGCGACAGCATCGAGATCGGCTTTAACGTGACCTACCTGATTGACGCCTTGGCCAACATGAGCCAGGACATGGTCTCGGTAGAGCTGACCGACGGCAACAGTTCGGCGCTGTTCACCATCCCCGATAACGCGACCTTTAAATACGTCGTCATGCCGATGCGGATTTAAGTGTCCAGGCACCCGGCATGAACCGACACAAACCCCCGCGCTGCGGGGGTTTGGTCATTCCAGAGTTTGAGATTTTGTGAGAAAAGTGAGCCATGACTGATAACAACAAGCCCGATTCCATACCCGAAATCGGCGCAAATAGCGGCACCGAAGGCGTGCACACCGGTGAAGGCGGCGCTGAGAGCTCCAATTTCCAACCGACCATTGACGCCCACCAGGTCGGTGCCTCTGAGGCCTATGGCGAGGGTTCTATCCAGATTCTGGAAGGTCTTGAAGCGGTGCGTAAGCGCCCCGGCATGTACATCGGCGACACGTCGGATGGCACCGGCCTGCACCACCTTGTATTTGAGGTGGTGGACAACTCGATTGACGAGTCTCTGGCCGGTCACTGCGACGATATTCTGGTCACCATCCACTCTGACAATTCCATCAGCGTGGTCGATAACGGACGCGGCATTCCCACCGGCGTGAAGATGGATGACAAGCACGAGCCCAAACGTTCTGCTGCTGAAATTGCGCTGACTGAGTTGCATGCCGGCGGCAAGTTCAACCAGAACAGCTACAAGGTTTCCGGCGGTCTGCACGGCGTGGGCGTGAGCTGCGTGAATGCGCTCTCCGTCATGCTGCGCCTGACCATTCGCCGCGACGGCAAAGTGCACGCCATGGAGTTCAGCCGCGGTTTTGTGCAAGACCGCCTGGTGGAGACTGTGAACGGCGTGGAAATTTCGCCGATGCGCGTGATTGGTGAGACCGAAAAGCGGGGCACCGAAGTGCACTTCCTGCCGGACACCGAAATCTTCAAAGAGAACAACGACTTTCACTACGAAATTCTGAGCAAGCGTTTGCGCGAACTCAGCTTCCTGAACAACGGTGTTCGCATCCGTCTGAAGGACGAGCGTAGCGGCAAGGAAGACGACTTCGCTGGCGCCGGTGGCGTGCAGGGTTTTGTGAACTTCATCAACAAGGGCAAGACCGTTCTGCACCCCAACGTGTTCCACGCCATGGGCGACCGCCAGAGCGACCAGGGCACCAACATCGGTGTAGAAGTGGCCATGCAGTGGAACAGTGGCTACAACGAGCAGGTGCTGTGCTTCACCAACAATATTCCGCAGCGCGATGGGGGCACCCACCTCACCGGTCTGCGCGCGGCCATGACGCGGGTCATCAATAAATATATAGACGAATCCGAATTGGCGAAAAAAGCCAAAGTGGAAGTGTCGGGCGATGACATGCGCGAGGGTCTGTGCTGCGTGTTGTCCGTCAAAGTGCCCGAGCCCAAGTTCAGTAGCCAGACCAAGGACAAGCTGGTTTCCAGCGAAGTGCGGGGTCCGGTGGAAGACATCGTCAGCAAACTCCTGGCCGACTACCTGCAGGAACGCCCCAACGACGCCAAGATCATTGTCGGCAAGATTATCGAAGCCGCACGGGCCCGTGAAGCCGCGCGCAAGGCACGCGACATGACGCGCCGCAAGGGTGTGCTCGACGGCATGGGATTGCCAGGCAAGCTGGCTGACTGCCAGGAAAAAGACCCCGCGATGTGCGAGATCTACATCGTCGAGGGTGACTCCGCCGGAGGCTCCGCCAAGCAGGGCCGCGACCGCAAGTTCCAGGCGATTCTGCCGCTGCGCGGCAAGATTTTGAATGTCGAAAAAGCGCGCTACGAAAAGCTGCTCACCAGCAATGAAATTCTCACGCTGATCACCGCTTTAGGCACTGGTATCGGCAAGGCTGGTGGCAGTACCGGTAACGACGACTTCAACGTCGCCAAACTGCGCTACCACCGCATCATCATCATGACCGATGCCGACGTGGACGGTGCCCACATTCGTACTTTGCTGCTGACCTTCTTCTACCGCCAAATGCCTGAGCTGGTGGAGCGCGGCCATATCTACATTGCACAACCGCCGCTCTACAAAGTGAAAGCCGGCAAGGAAGAGTTGTATCTGCAAGGCGCAGGCGACCTCGACAACTTTCTCTTGCGCATTGCCCTGGTCAATGCCTCGGTGTACACCGGCGGCCCCAATGGCGCCACACTGAATGGCGACACGTTGGCTGAACTGGCACGCAAGCACCAGGTGGCGCAAGCCGTCATCGCGCGCCTGAAAAACTTTATGGATGCCGAAGCCCTGCGCTCCGTCGCCGATGGGGTGGCGTTGAATTTGGATACCGTAGCCGACGCTGAAAGCTCGGCCGCCGCCCTGCAAGCCAAACTACCGGACGCCGAGGTGGCAGGTGAATTTGACGTGCACACCGACAAACCGATTCTGCGCATCAGCCGCCGCCACCATGGCAACGTCAAGAGCAGTGTGCTGACCCAGGACTTTGTGCACGGCGCTGACTACCGCGCCCTGGCCGATGCGGCCAACACCTTCAAGGGTCTGCTGTCCGAAGGCGCACGTGTCATGCGTGGTGAAGGCGAGCGTCAGAAGGAAGAGAAGGTCAACGACTTCCGTGAAGCCATGGCCTGGTTGATTTCGCAGGCAGAGGGTGCCACCAGCCGTCAGCGCTATAAAGGCTTGGGTGAAATGAACCCCAGCCAATTGTGGGAGACCACCATGGACCCCACGGTGCGCCGCTTGTTGCGCGTGCAAATCGACGATGCCATCGAAGCCGACCGCGTGTTCACCATGCTCATGGGAGACGAAGTGGAACCACGCCGCGATTTCATCGAGACCAATGCGCTAAGGGCTGGGAATATCGATATTTGAAGATTTATGTCCCTCGCCCAATCCATGGGCGAGACAAACATAAAAGCAAAAACCGGCGTGATGATGGAAGCAGCCAATAGGCTGCAGACCACCATACGCCGGTATGCCTTAGTGAGATTTATTTCTTGATTTCCAGCAGTTCAACGTCAAACACCAGGACTTCGTTGGGGCCGATTACTTCACCGACTCCACGTTCGCCATAGGCCAGTGCTGAGGGCACTACCAATTCCCACTTGGAACCCACGGGCATCTGTTTTAGCGCTTCGCGCCAACCCATGATGACCTGGTTCACCCGCAGGGTAGAAGTCTTGCCTTCCAGCGTCGCATCAAACTCTACACCATCAATACTCGTTCCACGGTAGCGGGTCACCACAGTGTCCAGTTCCTGGGGCTTGGGGCCGTCGCCGGCCTTCACCACACGGTACAGAACACCGTTGCTCATCGCCTTGACATCGGGCTTGGCCTTGTAGGCCGCCAGAAACTCGGCGCCGCGCTTGCGGTTCTTGTCCGACAGTTCATGCAGGCTGGTGGCCATGGAGCGCCGCAACTCAACCTGTAGTCCTTGCATCGCCGAACGAATTTCACGGTCATTCATCAGCATCTCTTTTCCAGCCTGCGCATCGCGCATACCCTGGATCATGAGTTCGATGTCAAACGCTACATCGTTCTTGGTGAAGTTACGCACCGCCATGACGCCGGTGGCGTAACTGATCTGCTCCTTGCCAGCCTTCAAGCGCGGTGCAGGGGTCTGAGCGACCGCCTGCACCACCCAGAAGCTGAGCCCGAGAAGGCAAAGGGCTCTGCTTGATTTCACGATTCAATCTCCTTGAGTAGTCGGTCGTTTGACTTTAGTTCACAGTAACCAGTGTAGACACCCATGCAGAGCTCAGGGGCCCTTTATTCGTGCGGATCTGGTACGTGTACTGTGCCGTAGCGCTGCGAGTTACATTGAGGTCGGTAAACGTCGTAGCCGTCGAGTTGGTCACCAAGGTCCTCGTGCCGCCACCCAAAGCTGTTGGCGTGACGCGCTGGACGGAGTAGGTAACACCGGCTGGCGCTGCAGGCCATGTCAAGGTCACGTTGGCACGGGTGCCGGAGACGATTGCAACGGCCGGTTGAGCCAGAGCCGCTGGTGCAGCTGGAGCCACAATCGATACGCTGACCGTGCCGGACGCTGTCGATGACTTGTTGCCGTTAACCGCAACCACCGAGTAGACGTAGGTATTGCCCACAACCACCGTGTTGTCGTTATAGGTCACCGCACCACCCGTTGCCGTACCCAGGGTTGCATTGCGGGTTACTGAGCCGACAGACGCTGATGTACCACCGTTAACCGAACGCCAGACCTGGAAACTGGTCTCGTTGGTCGAGGTGTCAGCCCAGCTCAGAGCGACCTGAGTTGCACTATTAATCACCGCGGTCGGTGTACCGGGGGTAGCCAGTACGTTACTCAACGTCACCACATTAGACGAAGCCGAGTAGGTTGTGACACCCGCTGCGAGGTTCAAAGCGCGGACACGGAACTGCTGTGCAGCTGCCGTAACCGTCACATTGGCATTGCGTGTCTGACCCGTGGAGCCTGTACGTGGAGCCACTTGCGCACCCACTTGCGTCCAGGTCGTTCCACCGTCAACCGAGCTCTCCACCACAAAACCAGTCTCGTTGGAAGCTTGGTCAGTCCAGGTCAACGTAGCGGTACCCAAGGTCAGGTTGGGAACCGTGGAAGTCAGGCCGGAGGGAGCCAACACCAAGAGGACGGAATTCGTCGTGACATTTACGGTTTTAACCGAGGATGTCGCGCTGTTGCCGTTGGTGGCAGTCACACGGTAGCTGTAGTTGGTGAGTGGTAACACAGCGCTGTCAACATAGCCGCCCACAGGTGGGGTAGCGACCGTAGCCAGCGTTGCATAGGCTCCGCCATTGACGCTACGTTCCAACACGTACTGGGTGGCTGGCGACGCTGCGGACCAGGTCACGGTCACGGTCGTGGGTGTTATACCGGCTGCACTTGCGGCGGCGCTGATCGGAGCCAGCGTACCAACCGCTGCATAAGGCGTAGTCACCGCGTTGGAGCTAGCAGATGCGCCATTCACCGGAGCCAAGCCAGCTGCATTCACTGCATACACCGTGTAGGCGTAAGTAGTTTGCTGCACAGCTGTGCTGTCAGTCCAGGTCAACGTTTGCGCATTGCCTGCCACCTGGAACGTTGCCGTCCCACCCAGTGCGCCAGTGCGGGTAATCACATAACCTGTGACGCCCTGGTTCTCGAGGTTGGCCAACTGTGTCAGCGACCAGGTCAGCGAGACGCTGCTGTCGGTGACAGCGGCTGCAGTCAAGCTACTGACTGTCGGAGCACTGTTGGTCACGGTAGAGACAACATTGGTGAAGGCGGTCTGTCCCACGACATTACCAGCAGCCACACGATACGACACTGGTGTGTTGGGGGCCAATCCCGTTTTCACATAGGTGGTCGTGTCTTTCGGCAGATTGACCAATACACCTGTAGCAATCTGGGTGGTTGGGTCTATCGACGTCCAGGTTGCGCCGTTGTCGAGGCTGGTCTGAATCAGGAATCCTGCTTCATTGTTCGCGTTGTCGACCCAAGACAGCGCCACTTGCGTGCCGGAAGTACCTGTCACCGTCAGCCCTGTGGGGGCCAAAGCAGGTGCAATATTCACCGGAGTCACGGCCGGAGCGGATGGGTTGGGACCTGCGGCGCCAATCGCGACAACCTTGTAAGCGTAAGCCTGACCCGGCGTGCCATTCACAGCTGCTCGACGTGCTTCGGCCGACAAATCGTGGTATTCGGTTGCATTGGCCAGTGCATCACCAACCTTTGTAAACGCTCCAACCACGGGTGCAGGCAGGTTGCCATTGACATCCGGATCGATAGAAACGGTTGCATCCGCACGCTGGATTTCGAACTTGTACTCAGTAGCCGAGTTGTCGGACCAGGTCAATGTCACAGGTCCGGCTGTGGTAGGTCCTGCAACGACGTTCAGCGGCGCACCAGGGAGCATTTCGTTGGCGTTGAACTTGATCGGACGCATGAAGTCGTTTTCTTCGTGGCCCAGAATGTGGCAATGCCACACGTATTCCCATCCGAATTCCTTCAGGGCGTTGGTCACGACCTTCGGATTACCGGTGAGCGGGTCGATCTGCGTGAAGCCAAACGGTGAGCCTTCAGGCTGTGTCGGATCCATCAGACGGCTGCTCAGGGGCACGCCAAAGCCTGGCAATACCGGCTTCTTGGCACGCACGGCGACGATAATGTCTTCCAGCGGGCTCATCATGACGGTCTCTTTCCAACCCATTTCCTTGGGTTCGATCGGCTGGATGAAGCCATCCCAGCCCACGCGGTTGATCACCTGCACGTTCAACAGGTGGAAGTGCACAGGGTGCGAGTCCACACCGTTGTGGGTGATCTTCCAGATCTGTGTTTCGCCATCGGCAAACTCTTCGGTGGTTTCATCCACATAGCCCAGCGGCAGAGTGGTTTGTGTCAGCGCGCTGGTGAACGGCAGTTCCACGCCCATGGTCGCATTCAGGCGGCCATAGGTTGGGTCGAACAATTCCTGGATGGTCTTGGTCTTGACCTGGTAGCTGGCCTTGGCGGCAGTGTCGGCTGCGGGATTTGCAGTTGCGAAAGCCCCAACTCCGTCTCCCGTAAAGGTGACGGCGGGATTCTCGTGCACCGTGTAACCAGAGCCCGGGTGGGTCAGGGTCACATCAGACACCTTGCCGGTGGCGACCGCGACGGAGTTGACCGTAACGACTGCTGGATCGGTAGACAAGCCACCGCGCATGTTGACAATGAACGTGCCTGGGGTCAGGTCGGTGTAGCCACCACCGCCCGAGGTCATCGCGTTCATGGCTGCAGACGTGTTGTCGGTACCGTACAGGACGATAGAGCTCACCACACCGGTGACCTTGGCCTTGGCACCACTGCCTGCAACGAGGCCGCCGGTGGTGTAATCCTTGTTGAGGATGGTGATCAGCGGAATGGCGGTATAGCCAGAACCAGGGGTCTGGATCGTGATGCCAGTCACCTTACCGTTGGTGACGGTGGCAAAGCCAGTGGGCAGGGTTCCGCCAGCCGGTGCATTGACCGTTGCGGCAGGCTGCGGTGTGAAGCTGATCTTCAGTTGGCCACTGCCGCCACCGAAGTAGCCAGAGCCACCAGCCGTAATGATTGCCGAGTTGGGATCCACGCTCAGGAACGCATTGGCCATCAAGCCATTGCCACCACCACCGGAGAAGCTCATCAACGGAGCGGCGGTGTAGCCCTTGCCTGGGTTCGTGATGGTGAGCTTGTCAACCTTCATCGTGGCAACGGCAGTAGCAGCAGCGCCCGTAGCGAGAGCAGGTGGTGCAATCGTCACGCTCGGTGCGTGGACGTAACCAGAACCGCCACTCGTCACCACGCCATTGGCATCCTTTTGCAGCAAGACGCTGGCAATGCCGTTGCTAGGTGTACCAGGGGTGAACACGAACGTCGGGTTCTTCAGTGAACCGAGGTAAATGTCGCCATACATATCGACCGGCTTCATGCCAGCCCAGCTTTGGTCGAAGCCAGAATACACATCCTGCGCCACGACGGGACGACGCTCTTCGTCAGAGAAGTACGCGGTCTGCACGGCTGTGTCCAAAGCTGCAGGGTCGAAGTTCACCACGGGTGTAGAAGCCGATGCCGCTTTCACCTTGATTTGCATCATGGTGCGGGTGTTGGGGCCGTAACCTGGCTTGGTATCTTCTGCACCACCCTGGCCAGACTGGTCACCCACGCCGGTGAACAGGTCGTTGCGGGGGTCGCCAGCTGGCACGGGAGCGCCAGAATCGTTGTACACCAACAGGGTCTTGCCAGCGTAGGCGGAGAAGTCGATCACGACGTCGGCACGCTCAGCCGGTGCAATCAACAAACCGGAGTTGCCCAAATCAACGTTCAAAACGACGATACGGCCCTTGTCCTGAATGTAGTTGATGGGGGTGGGTTCGTAGGTTGCAATCTTGGGCAACCAGCCAGCTTCGTTGGCGACCTGATAGATCGTCGGGCCAACACCAGCGGGGTTGGGCACGCCGCCCAGACGGCCGTCGGTGGGCCAGGTAACTGGGGTGCAGAACTTACCGGTGGGATTGCCCTCTGAATCAAGGATGGGTGACGGGCGACGTTCTGTATCGGCACATGCATCGGCAGCCAGCGGAGCACCGGCGGGCACCATGTCGATTTCAGACTTGATGGGAAGGCCATCTGAACCAATAACGGTGTTGGCATCCACAGTGCCGTCAGCACGCGTAGCGGAGTCTTTGGCTTCAAACAGGTTGAAGGTCAACATGCGGTCGTTGGTGGCATTGAGCAAGCGGAAACGGTAAGTCGTGGGTTCCACTTCCATTGTCGGGTAGGCCACACCGTTGATCACGGGGGTGTCGTGCCAGCCTTCAGGCGTGGTGGTCACGGAGTTCTCGAAACCTGCGGGCGAATAGGTGCCTTCTGGCAGGTTGTACAGAGCCGGGAACACAGGCCAGAACCATGGGCCATAGTGCCAGCGGCCTACGGCATTCCAGTTGTTGGCTTGGTTGGGGTCTTGCACGGTTTCGTACACATGGGGGAACCAGGAGTCACCGGGCTCGCCCCAGGCGCTGGTGTTCCAGTGTGCATCTTGCAGCGCGATGTCGTCCGGCACGAAGGTGCGGTCTTGCATCACCAGCGGAATCGTGCGATCAGCGGGCGGCAACACGCCAGCTACGGTATTTCTGGTGTCGACAGCGCCAGGCAGGGGGGCGGGGCCGACAGGGCCGCCGTTGATCAGCGCGGTCTCGGTCGGGTCGGTGATCAGGTAGGCAGAAGCCATACCTGCATAGACGTTCAGGCGGGTCGAACCGAAGGTGTGGTCGTGGTACCAGATGAAACGCGCAGACTGGCCGTTGGGGTAGTACAGCGTCATGGCGCCATCGCCCGGGTCGTTCATGTCGGGCACGTTTTGGGTGCTTACGCCCTTGATGTAGCTGGACAACATGTTGGGGTCGAGCAAGCTATCGGCGCTATTGAAGGCAGCTGCCAGGCTCAGAGGATCGGAGGCATCGTTTTCGCCAGCCGGCGTGATCCACTGGTGGGGTGTGCCGTCACTGATCCAGGGTGTGTCGCCACCGTGCAAGTGCACAGAAGCACGGTTTTGGGTGTATTCGGTCAGGCCATCGGGGCCGACACCGGCACCCAGAATGGACTTGTCAACTGGCAGGAAGATATCGCCATGGCGATTGGACACTGTGAATGTGGGGACAGTCACCAGTTCTTGCGTGACGGGATCAACCTCTTGCTTGGTGCCAGCGACATATTCTGCGCGACCGACGGGCAACAGGTTGAGTACCTTCAGGCGGTTCGGCGTGCCCTTGGCGGCTGCAATGACCGGGCCCAGGTAGTGCGGATAGTCCACGGCCTTTGCCTGCACCTTGGCGCCACCGGTCAACTTGCCGTTGGCATCGGTAGCAGCAATCATGATGGGTGCGCCACCGGGGTAGGTCAGGGGCACTGACTTGCTGCCAGGCAGCGGTGCACGCCCATTGGACGCTCCAGGGTCAATCTGCACATAGCCGCGCAGCTTGGTAGCTTTTTTCAGGTCAGAGTGGAACTTTTCGGTGTACTCAACGATACCGATTTCGTAGTAATCGTCATTGGTTGTCGCGCCTTGGGGATTGACCCACTTGGAGCTCACGGCAACCGGAATGTATTTTTCTGTGACGCCATCGGCAAGCATCTTGGCATTGGCCGCGCCAGGCAATGGCAGCGGGTCAACGAACTTGCGCAGTGCCTTGCCGGTGTAGTTGGCCACGCGGCCAGTGCCATCTTGGGGTGCAATTAACCCATCTTCGGCAATTCCTGCATCACGGGTGCCGGATGGGCTGTAGGCAAAGAAAGTCGCCTTGCGGAAAGATGTCACGCCATCAGGCTTGATGACATCGGCAAAGCCTGCGCCAGCAATTGTCAATTGCGACACACTGAGGCCGGTGATCGCGACTGCGATCGAGGCCGCTACGCGGCTGAGTTTGAACTTGTTTCTCACGATAACTTCTTTCTTTCAAGACGCGCTGCTTGAAAACAGACCGCGTTCAGTTAATAAAAATGAATGACCACCAAGACAAATGCATCGGACATGCAACCTTGGTTTTTGCTGCTTTTTTCCTAGTTTTCTTTGCAGTTAACGCTAACTCCGCCTATTTCTCGTCATCTTCGCTTTTCTTAGACTTCACAGAAATCGACGCAATCAAACCTAACTATCAGCTCCGCTTCAAAACAATCGCCGCATACAGCTTTTCGTGCTGCGTAGACCGTTTCGCTTTTTGGCAATTTGAGTATCCGGCCTGGATGCCCTTTGAAACAATCTGTAACAACGCACAAATTGATAAAAGTGTGAATTAATACCGGATTTGGCAAAATTTACTGGCTGAAAAAAATCGCCCATTTGCCCAAAATGGATCCCCAAGCCAAACAAGGCAAGCATTTGCGCGACCGTCAGCACGCCAAAAACTACGTCGAAGTTGCATCATTCGTCGCCCGCTGCGGCTTATAGCGCGTGCAGATTCGCCTCAATTCGAACGCAAAGGTAATTGGGTCGCATCTGCTGAAAAGCGCATTCCATGGAAATTGGAAGAGATACCAGCTAGAGTTGCACCACGATGGAGACCTCA
>CAIQEX010000424.1 GCA_903870955.1 uncultured beta proteobacterium | reverse complement strand
GTGAAGTTCAGCATCGACCTGCGCAACGCCACCGACGCGCTGGTCGACCAGATGGCCGACGAGGTGAAAGCTTTTGCCGCCAAGGCCGCACTGGAAAGTGGACTGGATGTGAAGATTGAACTGGTGTCGAGCTACCCGGCACAAATCTTCCACAGCGATTGCGTCGACGCCGTGGGCCGCGCCGCCAAAAAGCTCGGCTACTCCAACATGCCCGCGGTCTCTGGCGCCGGGCACGACGCGGTCTACATGGCCAAGCTGGCACCCAGCGGCATGATCTTCATCCCCTGCAAGGACGGCATCAGCCACAACGAAATCGAAGACGCCAAGCCCGAGCACATCACCGCCGGTTGCAACGTGCTGCTGCACGCCATGCTGGAGCGCGCGGGCACCTAGCCACTGTGCTGGCGCAGGAGCGCGCGCCTCGCCTGGGTGCGCGCTAGACTACCCCATCCATGGATCCCGCCAGCACCATTCGCCAGTCGATAGAAACCGTTGCCACGCTGCGGGCCAGGGCGGCGGCGCAGCCTGCCCTGGGTGCAGCTGTGGCGTCCATCAAGCGGCTGCAAGCGCGGCGCTTTCGCCATCGCTATGCAGACCTGATGGCTTCGAAAGACTTTGGTCCGGCATCCTGTTTTTTCCTGGAAGAGCTGTACAGCGATGCGGATTATTCGCAGCGCGACGCCCAATTTGCACGCATTGCCGGAACCCTGGCCACGGTCTTCCCGGCATCGGTGGTGGACACCGCTGTGGCACTCTCGCAGTTGCACGCTTTGACCGAGGAACTCGACCACGGGATGGCCACGCACTACGTGCAACACGCCATGACACCGGCGGATCTGGACGCCGTGGCTTATCTGTCGGCCTGGCACGCGGTGGGCAAACGCGCCGAGCGGCTGCAACAACTGGCGGACGTTTTGTCACTCGGGCGCGAACTGGCCGTCCTGACCCACAAACCGGGTTTGGCCTTGTTGCTCAAGCTCATGCGACGCCCGGCCGAGGCGGCGGGCATGGGGTCGCTACAACGGTTTCTGGAGCGTGGCTTCGCCATTTTTGCCACCCTGTCGCGCAGCAAGGGGCGCGTGGATGCGTTCCTGTCGACGGTAGAAAACCGGGAGTCCACCTGGTTAAAGAATATGTTTGACAATGCCCCCGAACAAGAAGCCGCAGCATTGTCCGTGCTGCTTCAGTAAACCCCTTTCACCTACTGCAAAGAGTCTTTTTCATGGATCAACCCTCCGCCTATATCCCGCCCAAAATCTGGACTCCCAACAAGGAAAACGGCGGCCGCTTCGCCAACATCAACCGCCCCACCGCTGGCGCGACGCACGAGAAGGAGCTGCCCGTGGGACGCCACCCCCTGCAGCTTTATTCCCTGGCCACACCCAATGGCGTCAAGGTCACCGTCATGCTGGAGGAGTTGCTGGCAGCCGGCCACACCGGTGCCGAGTACGACGCCTGGCTCATCCGCATCAACGAGGGCGAACAGTTCGGCAGTGGCTTCGTGGCCGTCAACCCGAACTCCAAGATCCCGGCGTTGATGGACCGCAGTTCCGGGACGCCGATCCGCATTTTTGAGTCCGGCGCCATCCTGGTTTATCTGGCCGAAAAATTCGGCGCCTTCCTTCCCACCGAGCCGGCCAAACGTGCCGAGTGCCTGTCGTGGTTGTTCTGGCAAATGGGCAGTGCGCCTTTTCTGGGCGGCGGGTTTGGCCATTTCTATGCCTATGCCCCCACCAAGATCGAATACGCGATCGACCGCTACGCCATGGAAGTGAAGCGCCAACTCGATGTGCTGGACCAGCATCTGGCGCACAACACCTATCTGGTTGGCGATGAATACACCATTGCCGACATGGCGACCTGGCCCTGGTATGGAATCCTCACCTTGGGAGAGATCTACGGCGCCGGTGAATTCCTGCAAGTGCATACCTACACCAACGTATTGCGCTGGACCAAGCTGATTGCAGAACGCCCGGCAGCCCAGCGCGGCCGCATGGTGAACCGGGCCATGGGCGACCCGGCCATGCAATTGCGCGAGCGCCACGAGGCCAGCGACTTCGACACCAAGACGCAGGACAAGTTGGACGCAAAGACCTGAAGCCGGCACCCCGGCACGCGCATCGACCCGTTTCGCCCTTTCCCAACGCTGACCCAAGGAGGCAGTTCATGGACACTGACAAACCCGTAGCGGCTCCACCGCTGGCCTGGTTCTCGTTGGGCAATCTGGTGATCGGAACTGGTGCGTTCATTCTGGCGGGCATCCTGGGAAGCATCAGCAAGGACCTGGGCGTCAGCATCCCCGCGGTGGGTCAAGCCATGACGGCCTATGCACTTTCCACCGCCGTCCTGGCACCGCTGCTGCTGGTGCTCACCGGCAAGTTAAAGCGCAAGCAGGCGATGGCCCTGGCGTTGGCCTTCTTTGCGCTGGGCAACTGGATCTGCGCACTGGCGACCGATTTGCCGATGCTGCTGGCCGGGCGCGTGCTGATGGGTGCGGGCGCCATGTTCACCCCCATCGTTGCCGGGCTTGCGGTGGCCGGTACGCCACCGGCCCAACGCGGACGTGCCTTGTCGCTGGTTTTTCTGGGCATCAGTTTGAGCTATGTGGTCGGCCTCCCGATGGGAACCTGGCTGACCGCCATGCAAAGTTGGCGGCTGCCGATACAGGTGGTTGCTGCCGCGAGCTTGTTGATGCTGGCGATCCTGATGTGGCGTGTGCCCTCGAGTCTGCAATCCCCCGGGGCCAGCTTTCGGGGGGCGGGTGCGCTGGTGCGTCAAGCCAGCATTGGGCTGCCGCTATTGCTCACGCTGCTGTACATCACGGCCATTTTTACCCTGTTCGGTTATATCGGTCCGGTGCTGCAGGCTCTGGGTCCGATGTCCGTCGCCCAGGTGTCGTTCACACTGCTGGCCGTGGGCGTGTCGGGCGTTGCGGGCACCTTGATCGGCGGCTGGGCCACGGACCGGTTCGGGCCGCTGCGCACGCTCAAGGCGCAGTTGGTTATCTTTGCCCTGGCACAGGCCATATTTCCCCTGACCAGCGGAAACTACCCGGCTGTGGTGGTGGTGCTTCTGGTCTGGGGAACGGCCGGCTTTGGCATGATGCCGCCACAGCAAACCCGGCTTGCCGCAGCATCGCCCCCGAATGCACCGCTGCTGCTTTCGCTGAACGCGTCGATGCTCTACTTCGGCACGGCACTGGGTTCCATCGTCGGTGGTGCGGCCAGCGCCTACCTCGGTTTTGGTCAGATCGCCTGGGCCGGCATGCCGTTTCTCGTGTTGGGCTTTATCACCTTGCTCATGCAGCAAGCAAAAAATTGAGCCAGTTGCAACATGGTCCGCACAACCCCGTCGGAGAAAACCACAGTGCCGGACAGCGGTGTGCCTGAGAACTCGGTACAGGCCGAGACCCGCCAACAGTGGCGCGCCTGGCTGGAGCAGCACCACCCGCAAAAAGACGGTGTCTGGTTGGTGCTTTGGAAAAAGTCCAGTGGACGCGCCCAACTGAGTTACGACGAGGCCGTGGAAGAGGCCCTGTGTTTTGGCTGGATCGATAGCAAGCCCAACAAGCTCGATGCACAGCGCTCGTTGTTGTGGTTCGCGCCGCGCAAAGCAGGCACCGGTTGGTCCCGGCTCAACAAAACGCGGGTGGAACAGCTAATCACATCCGGACGCATGGCAAGCGCAGGGCTGGCCAAGGTGGAGTCCGCAAAAGCCGATGGCTCATGGAACGCGCTGGATGCCGTTGAGAATCTGGGGATTCCTGAAGATCTTTCCCAGGCCCTGGC
>CAIQEX010000423.1 GCA_903870955.1 uncultured beta proteobacterium | reverse complement strand
GCCCGGCAATACCCTGGAAGTGACTGTGGCGGCTAAGGGCGGTGGCTCCGAAAACAAGAGCAAGATGATCATGCTCAACCCCGGTGACTCGGTGGTTGAATGGGTGCTTAAGACCGTGCCCACCATGGGTGCCGGATGGTGCCCGCCCGGCATGCTGGGCATCGGCATTGGTGGTACGGCTGAAAAGGCCGTGCTGATGGCCAAGGAAAGCCTGATGGACGATCTGGACATGTACGAACTACAAGCCAAGTCCTCCAGTGGTGCCGCACTGACCCAAACCGAACAACTTCGTTTGGAACTGTTTGAAAAAGTCAACGCATTGGGTATTGGTGCACAAGGTCTGGGTGGTCTGACCACCGTGCTGGACATCAAGATCAAGATGTACCCAACACATGCTGCCAGCAAGCCTGTAGCCATGATTCCCAACTGTGCCGCCACCCGCCACGCCCACTTTGTGATGGACGGCTCCGGCCCGGTTTACCTGGACCCACCAAGCCTGGACCTGTGGCCCAACGTCAACTGGACGCCTGACTACGTCAAGAGCAAAAAGGTCGACCTCAACACCTTGACCAAAGCGGAAGTAGCCAGCTGGAAACCCGGCGATACCCTGTTGCTCAATGGCAAGATGCTGACCGGCCGAGACGCCGCGCACAAGCGCATTCAGGGCATGCTGGCCAAGGGCGAGTCACTGCCAGTGGATTTCACCAACCGCGTGATTTACTACGTCGGCCCAGTCGATCCGGTGGCAGGTGAAGCGGTCGGTCCAGCCGGCCCCACCACGGCCACCCGGATGGACGGTTTCACGGAAATGATGCTGGCCCAGACAGGCCTGATATCGATGGTCGGCAAAGCCGAGCGTGGGCCAGTCGCCATCGAAGCCATCAAAAAGCACAAGAGTGCCTACCTGATGGCCGTAGGCGGTGCAGCCTACCTGGTTAGCAAGGCTATCAAGCAGGCCAAGGTCGTCGGTTTTGCAGATCTGGGCATGGAGGCAATCTACGAATTTGACGTGGTCGATATGCCGGTAACCGTCGCGGTGGACGCCGGCGGCACGAGCGCCCACATTACCGGCCCCGAAGAATGGAAGAAAAAAATCGCCACCGGCGAGTTCAAGAACATCCCGGTCACCTCGCGATAAGCTCACGCTGGATCCCTTGACCGTCGCGCCAGACAGCACCCGCCCCATCGGTGTCTTTGACAGCGGTGTGGGTGGCCTGAGCGTGCTACGTGCCTTGCAGGTCGAATTGCCGCAGGAACGTTTTGTGTACGTCGCAGACAATGGCCATGCGCCTTACGGCGAGCGCGATGACGCCCATGTGCTGAGTCGCTCCCATGCCATCACAGACTTTCTTGTCGAAGAACATGGCATTAAAGCGCTGGTAGTGGCCTGCAACACGGCAACTGCCGCAGCTATCCATGCCTTGCGCGCCGCTTATCCCGTGCTTCCCATTGTGGGCATTGAGCCTGCGCTCAAACCAGCAACCAGCTTGAGCAAAACCGGCGTCATCGGCGTGATGGCCACGCGCGGCACTCTGAATAGCGAAAAATTTCGCAAGCTGTTGGAAAATTTGCATGGCACTGGTACTTTTGTACTTCAGCCCTGCGATGGACTGGCCGATGCCATTGAGCGATTTGACACCGTTCGGATCCAGGCGCTGTGCCAAGACTACACCCGCACGATGGGACGTTTTGGCAGTGCGTCAGGTGAAATCGACTGCCTGGTACTGGGTTGTACCCACTATGCTTTTGTCACCACCGAGTTGGCGACCCTGGTTGGAAATCACATCGCGCTTCTCGAAGGTGGCGTCCCGGTAGCGCGTCAAACCCGCAGATTACTGGAACAAGCGCATCCAGGAATGTTGAATCAAGACCCGCTTGCGATGGGCCAACATGCACCTATTTTTTACTCCACCGGCAACCTCAATTTGTTGGAATCCGCTGTGCAACGTTGGCTCCAATTGCAAGGCAAAACCGTGTTCCAAAAGTTGGAGTAGCCGTTTCAAGTCGCCATCCCAAAGTGCGCAACGAGCCCAGCACGCTGGCGCTAGATTCAGGCTGCAGCCAGTTGTCGCGACCAGATTTGCGACCAGATGCGTTCCACTGACGGCTCACCGTGTAGTGACGCCAAACGTGGATCATCCCGGGTAGAAGCAAACTGGGGAACGCCACGCTCGTATGCGTCGTGCAACAACGCAATAGCCCGGGCACGCTCCCCGAGTGCCAGATAAACGGGCGCCAACGCGGCCGTGGGCTGCGGCAAGCTGGACTCTTCAATGAAGGCCAACACACTTCGCGCTTCATCGTGTTGACCGGAATTGGCCAAAGCATAGGCCAAAGGGGTGTGCATGATGGGCGTGTGCGGTGCCAGTGTCACGGTTTTCCTGCCATACGTCACCGCATCTTCATGAAGCCCGTTGACCGAAGCCAGAACCGATGCAATGGCCTGAGAATTATCGACTGTGATAAATCGATTCGCCAACAATACAGAAACCTCAAGACCTTCCGCTTTTTTGCCCGCAAGCATGAGATACAGAGCCAGCATGGAATTGACGGCCTGGCTGACAGAGTTCAGTTCCAGTGCACGGCGCATCATGTGGACCGCATCGGCATGTCGGCCAGCTGCCTGCATGGCCCATCCTCTGAGCATATTGGCGACCCAATAGTCAGGATCAATTGAAACAGCGCGGTCCAAATCATCCATGCCGCGCTCGCCGTCCTGATCGATCAAAGCCCGGACCCAGCCGAGAATCGACAGTGCTGATGCCGATTGCGGATCGATGTTGAGCGCAGTCTGCGCGGCTTCCTTGGCCAGCCAGCCAGCTTCACGCGGTGGGCGTAAAGATCGAATGGCTTGAAACATTCGAATCTCAGCCAAGGTGGACCAAGCCGCCGCAAAAGAAGGATCCAGACTAATTGCCAAACGCACGGCACTGGCCGCAGCTTCAATATCGGCTACGGACTGTCTGGCCAGGAATTCGCGCGCACTTATTAGCGCCGCAATGGCATTCGGACGCATGGAATGGGTCAACGAATTGAGTGACGAAGACTCTTTCATGGTGACTTCACGCACGGGAACAATGACGCGGAAACCCGAGTTGTAAACCGTCTCCACCACTTCCGGCCCACCGGAAGACTGCATGGCCACGCGTAGACGATATACGGTTCGGGAAATGCTCTCATCCGAGGTTTCAGCGGTCCCCCAAACCTTGACCATCAAGTCTTCCTTACGAACGATCTGACCTCGGGCTGCCAAAAGCGCCTGCAGCAAACCTTTTTCCTTGGGAGGCAAATGCACAGGCTGCCCGTCGTAGACAAGCCCTGCATGCGCATCAAATGTGTAATTTGCGAACTTGAATAGTGTGGTCATAAATAAACGAAGCGTTGTCGCTTTTCCATTGCAACTGTTCGACAAGCCGTGTCTGGCACGGGACATTCACGGAGGATCAATCCCTTCGCGATAGACCAACTGTCGTGCTTGTCGAAAGGAAGTGGCAGTCACTTTGTCCAATCTTGGACAGTATTCGAAAATTTATGGACGAATACCATCAGATTTATGTCTGACGATTGCCAAATGGGTCGCAAGCCAATGGGATGTTCGGCTTGGTTAGTGAAAAGCATCAATGGCCAGCCCGACTGGACTCGAACCAGTTACCCCGAACTTAGAAGGTTCGTGCTCTATCCTGATGAGCTACGGGCTGTACGCTCAGATTTTACGTGCAGAACGCGACAGGCACCCGCGAGGCTCCGGCGCGAGTCGCCCACTTCAAAACCGCTCCTCATCCAATGAAGCAATG
Organism: uncultured beta proteobacterium; assembly: GCA_903870955.1. Classification (GTDB taxonomy): domain Bacteria; phylum Pseudomonadota; class Gammaproteobacteria; order Burkholderiales; family Burkholderiaceae_C; genus Allorhodoferax. The sequence goes on along the minus strand of CAIQEX010000423.1, from coordinate 532 downwards.
TTGCAATGTTGAAATTAGGAGTAAAGAGCATCCACCACCACCAAAACAAAATCGCCCGTTAGGTAGAGTTGCCAGGAAATGACTGCATAAACAACGAAAAAGGCCGCTAAGTGTTGATCCTTAGCGGCCTTTAAGTACCCAATGGTCGGGGCGAAAGGATTCGAACCTTCGACCCTCTGGTCCCAAACCAGATGCGCTACCAGGCTGCGCTACGCCCCGACAGCGTGTATTCTAACCGCTAGGCTCCCCTCAGCCGTTTGGCGGCGCACTATTTTTCGCATTCTGCTTTCTCATTGCCTGCACATTACGCATGTCGACACAACATCCCCTCGTTTGGCTTGAGCCAGGCGATCCATTTCCAGATATCGCAAACTCATGGCCGGCTGACAGTGATGCAGCTGGCCTGCTCGCAGCGGGAGGCTGTCTGGATGTGGCGAGTTTGGTACGCGCTTATTCTCATGGCATTTTTCCTTGGTATAGCCCTGGCCAGCCCATTCTTTGGTGGAGCACAGACCCACGGATGGTGCTGGAG
>CAIQEX010000422.1 GCA_903870955.1 uncultured beta proteobacterium | reverse complement strand
GGCGTCGGCCGCTTCTCGCGCAACGCACTGGTGCGTGGCCTGTGCGTTTGCTACGTGGAATTGTTTCGCAACATTCCCGTCTTGCTGCAATTGCTGATGTGGTACCTGATGTTCACCGAGGTATTGCCGGATTCGGCAAACCCGATCGTTCTGGGCCCGCTGTTCCTGAGCAAGGGCGGCCTTAACTTCCCCATCCCCGTTTGGGCTACGGGACAATTCTTTGCTGCCATCGGAATGGGCCTGGCGCTTGTGGTGGCCTTTGTCTATCGGCGTTGGGCTATCCTGACCTTCGAGCGCACGGGTGTACCGCGCAGTCTGTTCTGGGTGCCCGTGGGCATCGTCATCGGCTTTGGCGTGCTGGGCTGGATCATTGGCGGCGCACCGAGCGAGTTCAACATGCCTAAGCAAGGTGAGTTCGCCATCGAAAACGGCGGCGCCCTGACACCCGAATTTTTGTCAGTGCTGCTGGGCTTGACGATTTACACGGCGGCCTTCGTGGCTGAGGTGGTACGTGGCGGCATTCAATCGGTGGCGCTGGGCCAGACCGAAGCGGCCTCCGCCCTGGGGCTGAGCCGGGGCCAGACCATGCGTCTGGTGACACTGCCCCAAGCACTGCGCGTGATCATTCCGCCCGTCACCAACCAGTATCTCAACCTGACCAAAAATTCATCGCTCGCCGTGGCCATTGGCTACCCCGATGTGGTGTCAATTGCCAATACCGCGATCAACCAGACCGGCCGCGCGGTGGAGTGCATCGCCATCATCATGCTGGTCTACTTGAGCACCTCGCTCCTCACATCCATGCTGATGAACTGGTACAACACGCGCTCAGCGATCAAGGAGCGTTAACACCATGAGCGCACAAGTCTTTCAACCCATTTCCCCACGTCCAGCACCCGTCAAAGTAGAGGGTCTGGTGGCCTGGATTCGGACCAACCTGTTTGGCGACATCAACACCACGATGGGTACGCTAACCATCGGAGCCGTACTGCTGTGGATCGTGCCGCCACTGATTCAATGGCTGTTCATCAATGCCGTCTGGATCAAGAACTACGAAACCTGCCACGCCGCCGCGGGCGCCTGTTGGGGCGTGATTGCGGAGAAGTACCGCATCATCATCTTTGGTCGCTACCCCTTTGATGACGAACTGCGACCCCTGATTGCGACCGTGCTACTGATGGGCTTGCTGGTCCTCAGTTGCATGCGCCTGGCCTGGAAGCCCTGGCTGGGAGCACTTTGGGTGGTGGTTTTGGCTATCTTTTTCACGCTGATGCGGGGCGGTGTGTTTGGTCTCTCCTATGTGGAAACCTCGCTATGGGGTGGTCTGCCACTGACCCTCTTGCTGGCGTCGTTGTCCATGACCATGGCCTTCCCCATCGCGCTGCTCATCGCACTGGGTCGGCGTTCGCACCTGCCAGCCATCCGCAGTCTGTGCACGATTTACGTGGAACTGATTCGCGGTGTACCGTTGATCTCGGTACTGTTCATGGCTTCGTTCATGTTCCCGCTGCTGATGCCGCAGGGTTTCAATATCGACGTGCTGGTCCGTGTGCTCGCAGGTATCACCCTGTTTGCCGCGGCCTATATGGCCGAAGTCATTCGGGGCGGTCTGCAAGCCGTACCCAAGGGGCAGATTGAGGCGGCCGCAACTCTGGGGCTCTCGTACTGGCAAACGCAGCGCAAGATCGTGCTGCCGCAGGCGCTGGCCATGGTCGTGCCCGGCATCATGAACAACTTCATCTCGACTTTCAAAGACACCTCGCTGGTGACGATTGTGAGCATGTATGAGTTGACCGGCTCCATGGGCATGGCGCTCAACTCGGATGCCAACTGGCGCCCCTTCAAGATCGAAGGCTACCTCTTCATCGCCCTGATTTATTTCGTGTTCTGCTTTTCCATGTCGCGCTACAGCCTGTGGATTGAAAAGCAAGTGAACAAAAGCAAGCAACGCTAAGGATTTTTTATGTCTGAACACATCATCCAATTCGACAAAGTCAACAAGTGGTATGGCAACAATTTCCACGTGCTGCGCGACATTGACCTGCAGGTCAAGACCGGCGAACGCATCGTGGTCTGCGGCCCCTCGGGCTCCGGCAAATCCACCCTGATCCGCTGCATCAACCGCCTGGAAGAACACCAGCAAGGCCACCTCACCGTTGACGGCGTCGAATTGACCGACGACGTCAAGGCGATTGACGACGTACGCAAAAAGGTCGGCATGGTGTTCCAGCAGTTCAACCTGTTCCCGCACCTCACCGTGCTGGAAAACTTGACGCTGTCGCCCATGTGGGTCGGCAAGATGCCCAAGAAGGATGCCGAAGAAAAGGCCATGGAGCAGCTCAAGCGCGTGCGCATTGCCGAGCAAGCCGGCAAGTACCCGCTGCAACTCTCCGGCGGTCAGCAGCAGCGCGTGGCGATTGCCCGTGCGCTATGCCTCAAGCCCAAGATCATGTTGTTCGACGAGCCCACTTCGGCACTCGACCCCGAGATGATCAAGGAAGTGCTGGACGTGATGATCGAGATGGCCAGCCAGGGCATCACCATGCTGTGCGTAACCCACGAAATGGGTTTTGCCAAAGCCGTGGCCGATCGCGTGATCTTTATGGATCAGGGCCAGATCGTGGAGCAGAATAACCCGCACGACTTTTTTAACCACCCGCAAAGTGAACGGAGTCGGGACTTCTTGTCGAAAATTCTGGGGCATTAACACCCCCATCC
>CAIQEX010000421.1 GCA_903870955.1 uncultured beta proteobacterium | reverse complement strand
GGCTTGGGCCGCTGCCTGCTGGCGCGCCGCATTTTCTGCCGCTTGTTGTGCGGCTGCAGCCGCGTTCGCTGCAGCCTCTTGTCGTGCCGCTTCCTGCTGGGCTGCCAGATTCGCAGCGGCCTGCTGACGCGCTGATTCTTGCTGTGCAACCGCCGCCGCTGCTGCAGCCTGTGCCTGTGCCTGTGCCTGTGCCTGTGCCTGTGCCTGTGCCGCCCTTGCGGCCTCCTGGCGTTTGGCTTCGGCTTGTCGCGCCGCTTCCTGTACGGCAGCCTGACGCGCTGCTTCCTGGCGCTGTGCTGCCGCTGCAGCCTCGGCGGCGGCACGGGCGGCGGCTTCCTGACGCTGGGTTTCCTGTCGCGCCGCCTGTTGGCGTTCGGCAGCGGCAGCCGCTTCGGCGGCCGCGCGCTGTGCCTCCTGGCGTGCGGCCTCTTGTTGGGCCGCGGCCGCAGCCGCAGCGGCTTGCCTTGCCGCTTCTTGTCGTGCCAGCTCTTGCTGCCGGGCTTCGGCCTGGCGCAGGGCCTCCTGCTGGGCGGCTGCCTGGCGCGCAGACTCCTGCCGCTGTTCTTCCAGACGCTGTGCTTCCTGATGTGCTGCTGCGAGTCGGGCCGCCTCTATCCGTGCAGCCTCCAGGCGGGTTGCCTCTTGCTGCACAGCCGCTATGCGAGCGGCTTCCTGCCGGGCCGCTTCGACACGCAAAGCATCCTGGCGTGCCGTTTCCTGGCGGAGAACCTCTTGCCGCATGACTTCGACCCGTTGCGCCTCCAGCCGGGCGGCTTCCTGTTGAATGGCGGCCTGGCGTGCGTTCTCCAGCCGTGTCGCCTCCTGCAAGGCCGCAGCGGCCTTGGCCTCCTGACGCAGCGCCTCCTGTTTGAGATTTTCCTGCCTTGCCTGCTCCAGACGCTGAACTTCTTGCTGGGCGGCTTCCATGCGCGCTGCGGCTTGGCGGGCCGCTTCTTCTTGCCGCGCAGTTTCCTGGCGTTGAGCCTCGAGTTTGGCCGCTGCCTGCTGCAGTGCTTCCTGTCGCGCGGCAGCCTCTTGTCTGGCCTGTTCCTGGGCATCCGCTGCGTCCTGCAAGGCGCGCTCCGCCCGCTGTGCCTCCAGCTTTGCTGCTTCCTGATCGGCCGCCTGGCTGTCTTCGTCACGCTGCAACTGCTCTTGGCGACGCGCATCGATCTCCGCCAGTTTCTTTTGCAGTGCGGCCTTGCGCGCAGCTTCCTGGCGTTTGGCGGCGCGTTGCTGCGCCGCTTGCTGCCGCTCCAGTGCACGGGCTTGGGCTGCCTCCCGCGCGGCCAATTGCGTGGCTGCAACCATGTTGACCGTGGTGGTCTGGGGTGGTTCCGGTGGTTTGCTGGGTTCAGGGGGGAGGCTTGGGCTGCTGCTGGGCGTTGGCAGCGGGTCAAGCTTGATGACCAGGGCAGGCTCCACGCCCACACGTCCGGTTTCACTAAAGATGCTGTCGGGCAAACCCAGGCCGGCCAAATCGAACTGCAGCGTCAGCAACAGCGCGTGGGCCACCAAAGACAGCACCACGCCGGCAACCAGACGTGACTCTGGCCATTGCCAGGGCACTTTGGTTTGACCCCAGAGAACCGGGCTCTGCGTCGCTTGGTAAGGGGTCTCGTCTTCGGAATTCATGCGTTTGAGGAATGCTAACAGGCCCGTAAGACCCTGCCATGTGCCGCCTCCGTCGGCGATCAGGCTGAACGCGTGACGTTAGCTGCCAAAGCGCCCAAACCTGCGTTGCGCCTTTACATATTTGTAAGCGTTTGTGTGGCTTTTAAGGGTCCGGTTCAAGCGACCTATAGAACCGGGTTGAACCGCTTCTTCAAGAGAGAAGTAGCGCAGCCGGTGGGTGTTCAATATTTGTTGGGGAGTCAATATTTATGATCACAAAATGGCATGAAAATGCCATAAATTGAAATTTATACCATTTTGTGATCAAATATTGGACTGCACCGCGTCACGCCGTGCGCTGAAAGCCCCCTATGCAAAACCCCCTGGCCCACTTGTTGGCCGAGCACCACATCCACGAAGTGGAGTGCGTCATCCCGGACATGACCGGCATCGCCCGCGGCAAGATCCTGCCCAAAGACCTGTTCCTCAAGGCGGGTGAAATGCGCCTGCCTAAGAGCGTGCTGCTCAACACGGTGAACGGTCAGCAGCCGGACAACGGCCCGTTTGTGGGCGATACCGACCCCGACATGGTCTGCAAGCCCGACATTGGCACCTTCCGCGTCGTGCCTTGGGCGGCCGAGCCGGTGGCCGTGGTAATTCACGATTGCCAGGAGTGGGATGGCACGCCCGTGGGGCTTTCGCCGCGTGCCGTGCTGCGCAAAATCATTGCGCTCTATACCGAGCGGGGCTGGCGCCCGGTGGTGGCGCCCGAGATGGAGTTTTACTTGGTGGCGCGCCAGCAAAATCCGCACGAGCCGCTGCACCCGCCGATTGGCCGCACCGGCAAACCCGAGGCCGGACGCCAAAGCTATTCGATTGACGCGGTGAATGACTTTGACCCCTTCTTCATGGAACTGTCCGGCTTTTGTGACGTGCACCGCCTGGGCGTCGAGACGCTGATTCACGAGGCGGGTGCCGGCCAGATGGAAATCAACTTCAGCCACGGCGATCCGCTGGAGCTGGCCGACCGGGTGTTCCTGTTCAAGCGCACCGTGCGCGAAACCGCATTGCGCCACGGCATCTTCGCCACCTTCATGGCCAAGCCCATGGAGATGGAACCGGGCAGCGCCATGCACATCCACCAAAGTATTTTGGATACGGATGGCAACAATTTATTCAGCTTGCCCAACGGCGAAGCCAGCCCGGCCTTCTTTCATTGCATCGCCGGGTTGCAGACTTACCTGCCCCAAGTGATGCCGATGCTGGCGCCCTACGTCAACTCCTACCGCCGCCTGTCGCCCAATATGTCGGCCCCCACCAATGTGCGCTGGGGCTACGACAACCGCACCTGCGGCATCCGCGTGCCGCAGTCGGAGCCGGTGGCGCGCCGCGTGGAAAACCGGGTGCCCGGCGTGGACGTCAACCCCTACCTGGCGATTGCCGCCACGCTGGCCTGCAGCTACCTGGGGCTTTGCGAGCAGCGTCAACCCTCAAGCCCGCTGGCCAGCAATGCCTGGGACATGGCCGACGAATTGCCACGCCATCTGGAAGACGCCATTGCCCTGCTGCGCGCCTGTGCGCCGGTGCGTGACTTGCTCGGGACCAAATTCGTCGATGCCTTTTGCGCCGTCAAGGAACTCGAGTTTGGCACCTACAACCGCGTCATCAGTTCCTGGGAACGCGAACATCTGTTGCTACTGGTTTGAGGTTCAGCATGTCGAATTCAACATCCACACCCGCATCCACATCCACATCCGTATCAGCCGAACTCCGCCACGGAGTTCACTGGGCCCGTGCCCAAGCCCTGCTGCAGCGCGAAGTGGCCGCGTTTACCGCGCGCAATCCCCGTTCGCGCGCGTTGTCCGAACGTGCCCAGGCCCACTTGCTTTTTGGTGTGCCGCTGCACTGGATGACCGATTGGGGCACCCCGTTTGCACTGCAGGTGGCACAGGCCCAAGGCGCGCGCCTGCACGATGTGGACGGCCATACCCTGGTGGATTTTTGCCTGGGCGATACCGGCGCCATGTTTGGCCATTCGCCGCCCGTGGTGGCACAGGCACTGGCACGCCAGGCCGCACAGGGGATGACGGCGATGTTGGCCAGCGAAGACGCCGCCGTGGTGGGCGAGTTGTTGAGCGCACGTTTTGGCCTGTCGCATTGGCAATTCGCCATGACCGCCACCGACGCCAACCGCTATGTGCTGCGTTGGTTGCGTGCCGCCAGTGGACGTAGCAAGTTGCTGGTCTTCAACGGCTGCTACCACGGCACGATTGAAGACGTGTTTGTCGACCTGGTCGATGGCGTGCCGACGCAGCGCGACAGCCTGCTGGGCCAGGTGCACGACCTGACCGCGCACACGGTGGTGGTCGAGTTCAACGACCTGGCCGCGCTGGAGGCCGCATTGGCCAAGGGCGACGTGGCCTGTGTGCTGGCCGAACCCGCCATGACCAATATCGGCATGGTGCTGCCCGAGCCCGGGTTTTGGGAGGCCGTGCAGACCTTGACGCGGCGCTACGGCACGGCCCTGGTGCTGGACGAAACCCACACCATCAGCTGC
>CAIQEX010000420.1 GCA_903870955.1 uncultured beta proteobacterium | reverse complement strand
CTGCTTCCGCGTATAAATATTCATTACAAAATAACCGCAAAGCCAAAGGAGTCCACATGTTTCCAGAATATCGCGAACTGATTACCCAACTCAAAAACTCCGACCACCATTTCGGTCGTCTGTTTGAGCAACACAACACGTTGGATCAAAAGATTAAAAACATGGAAAGCCGCGTTGAGACCGGCACCCATGAGCAAATCGAAGTGCTCAAAAAGGAAAAGTTGCTTCTGAAAGACCAACTCCACGCGATTCTTCGCAAGGCCAGCGCTTCCGCCTGACCCATAGCCAGATTACGGCTAAATCACGTAAAGACCGGTCTCGATCAACCGCTCGGCATTCAGCGTTTCGAAGGCGCTGTTGACCGACAGGTGGACCTTGCCGGTGAGCGACTTCCATAGCGGCGAGTTAACCAACCGGTCCTGAACCGGTCCCTTGACTTCTGCAAGGTGCAGGCGAATTCCCCGCTCGCTCAGATCCCGGTTCAAGTCCGTCAATAACTCCATTGCCGTGGTGTCTACGCGGTTCACCGCGCTCATGATCAACACCAAATCCTGAATGCGCGCGTCCTTCATCAACTCAGCGCTCAAACGCGCCTCAATGGCACTCAGATTGCCGAAGAACAAGCTTTCGTCAATGCGCAGCAAAAGGACGCCAGGGACTGTTTCCACGCCATGGCGCTCGACATTGCGAAAGTGCTCGGTCCCGGCGATGCGCCCGATCACCGCAATATGCGGCGTGCTGGCGCGCACCAGCAGCGTGATCAGGGACAGCAATATTCCTGCGGCAATGCCCAACTCCAATCCGAGCAACAAGACTCCAAACGCAGTCCCCAGCATGGCGAAGGCGTCGGCGCGGTCATAACCCCAGGCCTGACGAAATGCCTTCACATCAATCATGCTGATCGCAGCCACCACAATGCTGGCCGCCAGCACCGCCAAGGGCAGGCGCGCAAACCAGTGCGTACCCGTGAGCACGATTAGCAGCATGCTGACAGCAGCCACCATGCTGGCCAACGGTGTTTGCGCTCCCGCTGACAGGTTAATGGCCGAACGCGACAAACCACCCCCAACCGGCATGCCACTGTAGAAAGCCGCCGCCACATTGGCAGCACCCAGGCCGACCAACTCACGGTTTGGATCCAATCGCTCACGCCGTTTTGTCGCCAATGCCTGACCCATCGTGATGTTTTGAACGGTGCCAATAAAAGCCATGATGAGTGCCGGTATCAGCAACACCCGCAGCGCGTCCAGGCCGGGAATAAATAATTTAACCGTCCCGACACCTTCCGCCACGGTGCCCACGACAGCAACCTGTTGCTTTCCATCCAGATCCAGCAGCACCACGGCCGTACTGGCACAGGCCAGCACCACCAAAGGCATTACCCGCACCCAGACTTCAGCCTTTCTGGCATCCAGACCCAAGCGGCGGGCCATTTCTACCAGGCCATAACGGGACAGCAGCAACCAAACCATCGCGACAACCGAGAGCGTCAAGGTCACCAGATTGGTTTCCTGAAGGTGCATCAATGTGGAGTGCAAGGTCTGCCAGCTGTTGGAGCCCGTCGCAGGTACACCCAACAGAGATTTGAGTTGGCTGATGATGATCAGTACCGCAGAGCCGGATATGAAACCGCTCACCACCGGGCGGCTCAGCAACTGCGACAAAAAGCCCAGCCGCATCACGCCGAATGCAAGTGTCAAAAGGCCCGAGCAGAGGGCTAATGCCGCAGCCAGTTCGATGTAGTGCGCACTGCCAGGCGCTGCCAAAGGGCTGAGCACCGAAAATGTCATGATGGCCGTAATGGCGACCGGCCCAACGGCCTGCACCGAGCTACTACCCAGCCATGCATAAACCACGACGGGGAAGATACTGGCATACAAGCCAGCCTGCGGTGGCAACCCCGCCAACAAAGCGTAGGCCAGACTCTGCGGAATCACCAGCACCGCGACAATGACGCCCGCTAACAGGTCACTGGAAAGATTTTCTTTGCGGTAGTGGGCAAGCCAGGCAGGCAACACGTTGGGTCAAGTCCGATGAGGGGGTGCGGCAGGTTAGCATACCCCCTAGCGTTCGAACATCCGAACTTGTTCCCACTACTGTCACCAACGACGCACCCATGTCAGACCCATTCGCGCCAGAGAATCCTGCACTGCGTACACCACGACTTTTTTGGACCATCGTTGGAATGTCCGTGGTGGCTGCCCTGGTGCCCACGCTCTGGACTGGCCTCGACCTGCAAGCCGCAGCCCTCTTTGCGGGAACCCAAGCGCCAGTGAATGCGGTGAACTGGTGGTGGGTCGAGTGGATCAATGGCTGGATACCCGCAGTCTTTCGCGCCTGCCTTGTTATCACGTTGTTGGGTTGGTTGGTCGCCCAGTTCGGTTCGCGTTGGCAGGCCTGGCGCCTACCACTCGCCTTTGTGGTGGTTGCCGGCGTTCTAGGTCCCGGCATGGTGGTGAACTGGGGCTTCAAAGAAAACTGGCAACGCGCCCGCCCCTACCAAGTGGAAAACTTTGGTGGGCCACAAAAATTCAGCCGGGCCGCGGTGATCTCCGACCAGTGCAACAACAACTGCTCGTTTGTCAGTGGCCATGTTTCTTGTGGCGTTTTTCTGATTTCACTGGGCCTGGTGCACCGCAGACGCCAGCGTCGCTGGGCCGCAATAGGAGTGGCGTCGGGCTTGGTCATCGGCTTTGCCCGCATGGCCGATGTGGCCCATTGGCTGAGCGACGTGCTGTGGGCGTTCCCCATCACGCTGCTCAGTTGTTGGCTGGTTTGGCAGGGCCTGTTGCGGATTTACCGCAAACCTTCCAGCACCGTGGGGTAGCGCAAGCGCAAGCCTAGCTCCTGTTTCATGCGCTGGTTGATCAGGCGGCGTGATTCGCTCATAAAGCTCAGCAGCATCACCGGCAGTTGCTCTTGCGCACTGTTGCGTGCCACGCGCGGTGGCCGGGGCAATTGGTATAGATCGGCGGCCAGGTCGAAATAGTCACCCATCTTGAGTTCGCTGTCGTCGCTGACGTTGTAGACGCGTTGCGGCTTGCCTTTCCACACGGCAGCAACGCATGCGCGCGCCAGGTCATCCGAGTGAATATGGTTGGTATAGACATCGTCTTCGGTGCGCAACACCGGCGTGCCGCGCTGCAGGCGATCGCGTGGTGTGCCCCCTTCCCGGTCGGGTGCGTAGATGCCGGGGATGCGCAGAATCTGGGCCCTGGTCCCAGCAGAGCGACCAAAAAAGCGCAGCTGGGCCTCGGCATCGACGCGGCGCCGGGCGCGTGGCGTGCTGGCCTGAACCGCGCGTACCTCATCCACCCAGGCACCGGCACAGTCTCCATAAACGCCACTGGTCGAGCCATACACGAATTGCGTCGGCACGGCACGTTTGCGCAGGGCGCGCAAAAGGGCCGAGAGGCGTGGGTCGCTCCAACCTTCGCTGGGTGGCGGAGCCAGATAGACCACGCGCGTTGCCAGACCGGCCAGACGGTACAGGGTTCTGGTTCGATCCAGGTTACCCAAAAGTGGCACCACACCCTCACTGCGCAACTCGGTTAAACGCGCCGCTGAGGAAGTCAAGGCCAACACACGGCAACGCCCCACCAGATTACGCGCAACGCGGATACCGACGTCGCCGCAACCGACGATCAGGACACGTTGACGACGAAAGCGCGCGGGTAGCGCACCAAGAGGACTTTGGTTTGAAGGCACAATTCAGGCTGCTTGAAAATACAGATCACAGGATACCCAAAAAGATGACGTCAAACGGCGCAGGCGCAGCCAACTTCTCGGTCACGGTACAACCCAGCGGCCGCACATTCACGGTAGACAAGGGCGAGGCGGTGTTGCCCGCCGGCATTCGCCAGGGCATCGGCCTACCCTACGGCTGCAAGGACGGGGCGTGTGGCAGTTGCAAATGCAAATTGGTAAATGGAGAGGTGGTGCTCGGCACCCACCAGGAAAAAGCCCTCAGCAAGGAAGAAGAAGCGGCCGGCATGATCCTGACCTGTTGCGCCATTCCGCAAAGCGATCTGATCCTTGAATCACGCCAGGTGACCGAGGCCGGTGCCTTTCCCATCAAGAAAATGCCGGTACGCGTCGCGAGCCTGGAAAAGAAATCCGACGATGTCGTCGTCATGAAACTGCAACTACCAGCCAACGACACTTTTCAGTACCGCTCAGGCCAGTACATCGAGTTCTTGCTGCGCGACGGCGCACGGCGCAGTTACTCCATGGCCAAT
>CAIQEX010000419.1 GCA_903870955.1 uncultured beta proteobacterium | reverse complement strand
GACCCGGCTCTGCGCGTGGCCATCATCACCGGCAGCGGACGTTTTTTTAGCGCCGGTTGGGATTTGGGTGCGGCCACGGAAGGCGAAGCGATTGATGCCGACCATGGACCCGGCGGCTTTGCCGGGTTGACCGAGTTCTTCAGCTTAGGCAAACCGGTCATCGCCGCTGTGAATGGTCTGGCGTTTGGTGGCGGCTTCGAGCTGGCTTTGGCCGCCGACCTCATCATCGCCGCCGACCATGTGGAGTTTGCTTTGCCCGAGGTGAAGCTGGGCATGATTCCCGATTCGGGTGGCGTACTGCGGCTACCGCGCCGCTTGCCGCGCGCCATTGCCACGGAAATGCTGCTCACCGGCAGGCGCATGTCGGCGCAGGAAGCGCAACGCTGGGGCCTGGTCAACCAGGTAGTGCCTACCGATGACTTGATGCGCACGGCACACGAGATGGCCGCAGTGATCGTGCAAAACGCGCCACTGGCTTTGGCTGCGGTAAAGGAAGTGCTGCGTGAAACCGAAGGCCAAACACTGCCTCAGGCCTACCAGACCCTGCGCACTGGTGATCTCAGCAACTACCGCGCCATGCTCACATCCGAGGACGCACAAGAAGGCCCTCGCGCCTTCGGAGAAAAGCGCGCACCGCGCTGGAGCGGCACGTAGTCATTCAGGAAAGTTTGAAGACGGCGACGGTTTCCACCAGCGTGCCGGCCTGATCTTTCAGGTTCCGCGCGGCCATCGCCATGTCGTCCACCAGTTGGGCATTTTGTTGTGTCATTTGGTCCATCAACGTCACGGCTTCCCCAAGTTGAGACACGTCATCGCTCTGCTGGGCACTTGCACTGCTGATCTCACCAATCAGGCCTGTGACCTGGTGAACACCGGCGACCACCTCGGTCATGGTGGCACCGGCCTGATCCACGATTTGTGTGCCGATTTCAACCCGTTCCACGCTGGTACTGATCAAGGCCTTGATTTCACGCGCCGCGGCCGCACTTCGCCCTGCCAATGAACGCACTTCGCTGGCTACCACCGCAAAACCGCGCCCCTGCTCCCCGGCACGGGCCGCTTCCACCGCCGCGTTAAGGGCCAGGATATTGGTTTGAAAGGCTATCCCATCAATCACCTGAATGATGTCGCCAATTCGGCGGGAGGACTCATTGATGCCACGCATGGTGTCCACCACCTGCACGACCAATCCGCCGCCTTTGCTTGCCAGATTGGAGGTGCTCAAAGCCAGTTGGTTGGCCCGTTTCGCACTGTCTGCACTTTGCCTTATGCGTTCGCTTAAATCATGAACGGCAGCGGTGGTCTGCTCCAATGAAGCCGCTTGGGTTTCGGTGCGCTGGGACAGATTGGCCTCACTGACCGCAATCTCGGCACTGGAAGTCGCAACATCATCCGCACCTTGTCGAACCCGGGAGACCACCGCAATCAGTTGATGCTGCATATCCTTCAATGCCTGCAACAGCATGGCTGGCTCATTGCTGCCAGATACCTCAATCGGCTGCCCCAAGTCGCCTGAAGCAACGGCATGGGTAATCGCCACCGCCTGCGACATGGGTGCAGTGATAGAGCGGATGATGAGCACGCCCATGACACCAGAAAGCACAACTGCCAGCAGTCCACTGGCCCACATTCCCGTGCGCATGCGGGCAGCAGCACCCACGGCTTGTGAGGAAACGTCAGAAGCTTCTTCGATCTGCTGCTTGCGAAAGGCAAGCAATTCCGCGCGGATGACCTCGCTTTCGGCATCGAAGCCAGGATCCTGCCCCGATCCCTTCATCAACAGGTTGCCCGCATCCATGCCCTTGTTGACATAGGCCGCTGCCATGGACTTGCCCACGGCGTAGAACTTGTCGAAGTGTTGCCCCATCTGTTCGAGCCGTTGGATATTTTTCGGGTCGTTTCGGTAGTAGTCGCGGAATTTTTGCAGGCCTGCATGGAATGTGATGGCGGCAGCTTCGGCATCCTTGTAACCATCCGGATCGTGGGTGGCTGAGACATCGGTCAAGAACTGTTGAACCTCTGAGCGACTCAGGTCCATCTCATCAGCCAGCAGGACATTGGGCAACGTAACGGCACCGATCTGAACCACGTTGGCACTGAGATGCGACAGCAACACGCCGACCACCAAGAGCGTGATTCCAAACACCATGGTCAATAGGGCAAATGAGAAACCGATTTGCGATTTGATACTCAAATTGTTAAACACGTCGTACCCCGTAGTTTTGTCATTCCATTATGGGCTCGTAGAAACGCAATTTTCTTGCCAGACAAGACTTGATACAAGGCTCCTATATCGGGTAAAGCTGCACGATCAGGGTCGCAGTTGCGGGCTTCCGCTTGTCACCGTTTTAGGCGCTCAGAAATACCATTTTGACAAAGTGCCAAAAATTACCCGATTTTCAAAATCGCTTAAGACATTCAGCGTTCCAGCCACAAAAGTTGCTGTAAATTATTCCGCACAAGAAATTTAAAACATACTTGTGCATAAAAACTAGATGAAAGTTGGAAATGGACTTTTTTAGCAAGCCAGCAAAAAAGCGCGTCATCGACCCGCTTGAACCAATCCCCGTTGGCGAAGTCGAGGAGAGTGACTGGGCGACCTGGGCAGACACCATGGGCTTTCAGGACAGCACACCCATGGACTTCCAGACGACCGACAAACTACCCCTCACACCGGCAGAAAGCGACTCGATAGACGTGTTTGCCAGCGTCACCAAAAAAGGGCAGTGAGCGACCTTCGGCCTCACTGACGTGAGGACCGAATGACTGTTAACCCGGTGGAAGCACAGCGTGCAGGCGTTTCGCTTTGGAAGTCAGATTGAAGAAATCTGCACTTGGGAAATCAAATGAAAAAGCCACCAGTCTTTCGACTGGTGGCTTTCCAATTTTGGCGGAGCGGACGGGACTCGAACCCGCGACCCCCGGCGTGACAGGCCGGTATTCTAACCAACTGAACTACCACTCCTGGTAGTGAAAACTTCCGCTCTTGCGAGCCAAGAATCTTTCTTGCGAAAGACCGTTTTCAACTTGCGCCCTATTATGCATTGCTGCAAAACCTGGCGACCCCACGGGGATTCGAACCCCGGTACTCACCGTGAAAGGGTGATGTCCTAGGCCTCTAGACGATGGGGTCTTAATCCTTGGAACTTACGTTACCTGAAAAACTAATTTCATCTCGAGAAATTGGTGGAGGTAAGCAGGATCGAACTGCTGACCTCTTGCATGCCATGCAAGCGCTCTCCCAGCTGAGCTATACCCCCAAAAAAATCTCTCTTACCTTCGATTTTTGCAAGAACCTTTTCGAAGTTTTTGCATTTCCCGAGCCTCAAATTATAACGGGAAAAATCAGCTTTTGGCAAGTCGGGCAATTACTTTTTCTCTTTCGAGCAATTCAAGCACGGCGTCCAGTGAGGGCGTTTGCGGCGTTCCCAAAACCAGTACACGCACGGGCATTGCCAGTTGCGGCATCTTCAGACCACACTCCGCAAGAACCTCTTTGATGACTGCACTGATAGACGCCTTGTCCCACACGCAATCACCCAGCTTGGTGGCAAGAAGTTGCAATGCCGGCTTGACCGCATCGGTCACGTGCTGCACCAGCATTTCAGGCTCAGGGTGCACGTCACCGTAAAAGCGTGACACCCAATCCGCTAAAGCCACGGTGGTGTCACAGCGGTCTTTCAACAGATCGCACAGTCGAGCCAGACGCGCGTCTGACGCAACACCACGCCTGGTCAATTGCTCGGCAACCAGCGGAGCCAGCGCTTCGCCACCTATGGCCTTCATGTGCTGGGCGTTAACCCAGCGCAGTTTGGCTTCGTCAAACTGCGCCGCGCTGCGCCCCAGGTGATCGAGGTTGAACCATTGCAGAAACTGCTCGCGCGAAAAGATTTCGTCGTCGCCGTGGCTCCAGCCCAGGCGTGCCAGATAGTTCACCATGGCGTCCGGCAAATAGCCTTCAACGGCGTATTGGGTGACGGGCTTGGCGCCATTGCGCTTGCTCATCTTCTCGCCCTGCTCGTTCAACACCGTGGGCAGATGGGCATAAACCGGTGGCTCCTGTCCCAGCGCGCGGAAGATGTTGATCTGGCGCGGGGTGTTGTTGACGTGGTCGTCGCCCCGAATGACATGGGTAATGTCCATGTCGATATCGTCCACCACGACACAGAAGTTGTAGGTCGGCGTGCCGTCGGGTCGGGCGATCACCAGGTCGTCCAGTTCGTCGTTGCTGAATTCGACCCGTCCCTTGACCTTGTCGTCCCAGGCGACTACCCCGCCCTGCGGATTTTTGAAACGCAACACCGGCTTTACACCCTCGGGAATCGCGGGCAAAGTTTTTCCTGCTTCGGGACGCCAGGTGCCGTCATAGCGTGGTTTTTCCTTGGCGGCCATTTGCTTTTCGCGCAGCGCATCGAGCTCGGCCATGGACATGTAGCAGGGATAAACAAGTCCCTTGGCCTGCATCTCCGCCAGCACTTCCTTGTAGCGGTCCATGCGCTGCATTTGGTAGAACGGACCCTCGTCGTGGTTCAAGCCCAACCAGGACATACCTTCAATGATGACGTCCACAGCCACTTGCGTGGAACGCTCCACGTCGGTGTCTTCAATGCGCAGAATAAAGTCGCCGCCGGTTGAGCGTGCGAAGGCCCACGGGTACAGTGCCGAGCGAATATTGCCCAGGTGGATAAAACCTGTGGGAGACGGTGCGAAGCGGGTGCGGGTCTTGGTAGAAGTCGTGGTCGTGGTCATAAATTAACGTGTGCTCAAGCTGTTGAGACCGCGTAACAAGTCGGTCTTCAAGTCTTCAATGTGGTCAAGGCCAACGGCCATACGAATCAGGCCCTGCCCGACGCCGGCCGCCTGGCGCTGCGCCTCGGTCAGGCGACCGTGCGAGGTGGTCGCCGGATGGCAGATGGTGGTTTTGGTGTCGCCCAGGTTGGTGGTGATGGAACACACCAGCGTGCTGTCGATGACATGGAAGGCACGGGTTCGCGCGTCCTCGGGATCAGCAGCTTTAACGTCAAATGACACCACCGGGCCACCCAGGCCCGACTGCTGTCGCATGGCCAGCGCATTCTGTGGATGTGACTGCAATCCCGGGTAATACACGCGCGCTACTTGGGGTTGATCTTCCAGCCACTTCGCCAAAGCCAAGGCATTCTCGCAATGCGCATGCATGCGGATTCCCAAGGTCTCCATACCCTTGAGTACCACCCAGGCATTGAACGGCGCCAGCACCATCCCCGCCGTGCGCGTAATCGGCAAAAAGACCTCGTCCTTGAACTTCTGGCTGCAGCAAATGGCACCCGCCATCACGCGGCCTTGGCCATCCAGATATTTGGTACCGGAGTGAATAACAAAGTCTGCCCCCAGGTGGGTGGGCTTTTGCAATATGGGTGTGGCGAAGCAGTTGTCTACTGCCAGCAGGGCACCGGCCTGGTGGGCAATATCGGCCAACGCCTGGATATCGCAAACATCCGTCAGCGGATTGGTCGGCGTCTCGGCAAACAGCAACTTGGTGTTGGGCTTGACCGCCGCCGCCCAGGCCGCGACATCGGACTGCGGCACATAGGTCGTCTCCACTCCAAACTTGCCAAACTCGCCCGTGAACAACCGAATCGTCGAGCCGAACACCGACTGCGAGCAGATCACATGGTCACCCGCACGTAAAACTCCCATGCCCAACAAGAGGATCGCCGCCATTCCGGTAGCTGTGCCCACAGCGGCCTCGGTGCCTTCGAGCGCTGCCAGGCGCAACTCCATGCTGCTGACGGTGGGGTTGCCCACGCGCGTGTAGGTGTAGCCCTCCTCTTCCATGGCGAAGCGCCGCGCCGCAGTGGCGGCATCGGGCTGCAAAAAGCTGCTGGTCAAAAACAGGGCTTCAGAGTTTTCACCGTATTGGCTGGGCTCCAACGCGGTGCGCAACGCCAGAGTTTCTGGGCGTAGGTCCGATGGTAATTTTTTTTGCGTCATGGTACGAATCAGTCTTCGTGGTTGGGCAGTGCCAGGCGCGAGTTGTCATCCATGCCCTCGGCTCCACCCACCCGGCTGGCACCCAGGCGCGCAATATCGGCGTCGGTGATGTCGCCGGTGACGTAAATGCCATCAAAGCAGGAGGCATCAAATCCGGCGAGGTTTTTGTTCAAAGAGCCGATGGCCTTTTTCATGGCATCCACGTCCTGATAAATCAGGGCGTCACAGCCAATGATTTCGCGGATCTCGTCCACCGTGCGGTTGTGTGCCACGAGTTCGCTGCTGGTCGGCATATCGATGCCATACACATTGGG
>CAIQEX010000418.1 GCA_903870955.1 uncultured beta proteobacterium | reverse complement strand
GTTCGCCACTCGCCACCAGGATTGCTCCCGTGCTGCCGTTCGACTTGCATGTGTAAGGCATGCCGCCAGCGTTCAATCTGAGCCAGGATCAAACTCTATAGTTCGATCTTGAATTTTTTCGCACATCTCTGTGCAACTCATAAATTGGAATCGACGTGATTGTCCTAAACAAGTTAATGTCTCGACTTTCACATCTTTTTTACTTCATGAGCGTTTGTAGGTCAGTTAAGACCTAGTTCCGAAGAACTTGGCAATCGCCTTCAAACGCCCACGCTTATCGGCTGTAAATTTTTAAGGAACACAAGGAAGCTTTTTACCACCCTCTTGCTAACTCCACTGTGATCAGCGAAGCCTTGAATTATGACACAGTTTTAAGGCTGTTTGCAAGTTTCTTCGTAAAGTCTTTTTACTTACCGTAACTTCGAAATCCGCCTGCGCCGTCATCAGCGCAGCCTTCGATTATGGCACGGTTTTAGGTGTCTTTGAAAGAGGTCGGCAAATGCGCGCGTGAATGAATGCTTCGCTTGCTTCGCCATGCTTTGAACAACCGGCCACCCATCCACCCAATCCCACGGAGTCCACTACGATGTTGCTTTCACAAAGGATGCTGCCATGCTGGACCTGCTGATCACTCACGCTACGCTGCCTGACGGACGCAGCAACATGTCGGTCGCTGTGCAGAACGGCAAGATCGTGGAAGTGACGCAAGGCCTGCAAGCACCGGCCCATGAGAGCGTTGATGCAGAAGGCATGCTGCTGTCCAGCCCCTTTGTTGACCCGCACTTCCATATGGATGCGACGCTGTCCTATGGTCTGCCGCGCGTCAACCAAAGCGGCACCCTGCTCGAAGGCATCGCGCTCTGGGGCGAGCTCAAGCCGCTGCTGACGCAGGACGCGCTGGTAGAACGCGCTCTGGCCTATTGCGACTGGGCCGTGGCAAAAGGATTGCTGGCAATTCGAACCCACGTGGATGTGTGCGACCCACGCCTGTTGGCAGTCGACGCACTACTGGAAGTCAAAAAGCAAGTAGCACCTTATATAGACCTGCAACTGGTCGCCTTTCCCCAAGACGGCGTACTGCGCGGACCGCAGGGTGCGCAACAACACATGAACAACCTGGTTCGCGCCTTGGACAAAGGTGTCGACGTCGTCGGTGGTATTCCACACTTCGAACGCACCATGGCCGATGGCGCACTCAGCGTAAAGCTGCTGTGCGAGCTGGCGGCCGAGCGCGGCCTGATGGTGGACATGCATTGCGACGAATCCGACGACCCGCACTCACGCCATGTGGAGACGCTGGCCTTCGAGACCCAGCGCCTGGGTCTGCAGGGCCGTGTCACCGGCTCACACCTGACCTCCATGCACAGCATGGACAACTACTACGTCAGCAAGCTCATCCCGCTGATGGCTGAGGCGCAGTTGCACGTGGTCGCCAATCCACTCATCAACATCACTTTGCAGGGGCGTCACGATAGCTATCCCAAGCGCCGTGGCATGACCCGCGTGCCCGAGCTGTTGGCCGCTGGAATCAACGTCGCTTTTGGCCACGACTGCGTAATGGACCCCTGGTATTCGCTCGGTAGCGGCGACATGCTGGAAGTCGCGCACATGGGCTTGCACGTCGGCCAGATGACCAGCCAGGCAGCCATGCGCCAGTGCTTTGAAGCCGTAACCCGCAACGCGGCCCGGGTAATGGACTTACAGGGCTATGGGTTGGAAGCGGGCTGCAAGGCCGACCTGGTTCTGCTTCAGGCGCGCAACCCGATTGAAGCCATCCGCCTGCGCGCAACCCGGCTCAAGGTGTTCAAGGCTGGCAAGCTGATCGCCGAAACTCCCGCTTCGACCAGTACGCTGATGCTGCCCGGTCGACCGGGTCGCACGCGCTGGATGAATGAAGAGCAACGCTAGGACTTGGCCGAGAAACCCGGTACCGGGCAATCGATCTGGGTTCTTGCCCGCCAAATTCAGGTTTTCAGGTGCCTAAGAAGGCCTCCTTATGCGAAAATGTAATTAAGAAGTGACAATTAAGTAGTTCCAGGTTTAACCATCCACTTCCAGAATCCAATCCATCGCACTTTCGCGTTGTTCAGATTTCGGAGTTGATATGGCAAACCGCCCTCAAAAAAGTACTGATTCCCGCCGCTCATTATTGAAGCTCGCCGCCGCTGTAGCCCTGGTGGGCGCTTCGCTCGGCATGGCACACACTGCACTGGCTCAGCAGGCAGTCACCCTGCTCAACGTGTCTTATGACCCGACGCGCGAGTTGTACGTCGACTACAACGCCGCGTTCACCAAGTACTGGAAGGCCAAGACCGGACAGGACGTCACCATCAAGCAGTCGCATGGCGGCTCTGGCAAGCAGGCGCGTTCGGTAATCGACGGGCTTGATGCCGACGTGGTTACCCTGGCCCTGGCGGGTGACATTGATGCGATCGTCAAAAACGGCGGCTGGTTGGCCAAAGACTGGCAAAAGAAGCTGCCGCACAACTCGGCGCCTTACACCAGCACCATCATCTTCGCGGTGCGCGAAGGCAACCCCAAGGGCATCAAGGATTGGGATGACCTGATCCGCGCCGATGTCAAAGTCATCACACCCAACCCCAAAACCTCCGGCGGTGCGCGCTGGAACTACCTGGCAGCTTGGGAATTCGCCAAACGCAAATACGGTGGTGACGCCAAGGCCAAGGAATTCATTGCCAAGCTGTACGCCAATGTGCCAGTGCTCGACACCGGTGCGCGTGGCTCCACCATCACCTTTGCCCAGCGCGGCCAAGGCGACGTGCTGATCGCATGGGAAAACGAAGCCTATTTGCTGGAAAAGGAATTCGGCGCCAAGTTTGACGTGGTGGCACCCCCCTTGAGCATCCTGGCCGAGCCACCCGTGGCCGTGGTCGACAAGAACGTGGACAAGAAGGGCACACGTGCCGTGGCGGAGGAATACCTGAAGTACCTCTACACCGAAGAAGGCCAGGACATTGCCGGCAAGAACTTCTACCGCCCCGCTGTCTCTGAAAAGGCCAAGGCAAAGTACGCCAAACAGTTTGCCAAGATCAATTTATTCACCATTGACCAGGCCTTTGGTGGCTGGGAGAAGGCTGACCAGGAGCATTTTGCTGAAGGTGCCAGCTTCGACCAGATCTACACCAAGAAATGAATTTTCAACAACTGCGCTCGGTCCGCGAGGCCGTGCGCTGTAATTTCAATTTGACCGAGGTGGCCAATATGCTGTTCACCTCGCAGCCCGGTGTGAGTCGGCAAATCCGCGAACTTGAAGACGAATTGGGTGTCGAAATATTTGTGCGTGCCGGCAAGCGCCTGACCGGGCTGACACCGCCCGGCGCAGCGCTGCTTCCCATCGTCGAGCGCCTGTTACTGGACGCTGAAAACCTCAGGCGTGCCGGCCAGGATTTCACCGAACAAATGGAGGGCCAACTGACGGTGGCCGCCACCCACTCGCAAGCGCGCTATGCCTTGCCACAAGTGGTCAAGGAATTTCGCGACAAGTTTCCCAAGGTCACACTGCACCTGCACCAGGGTTCGCCCAAGCAGGTGGCGGCGATGCTGATCTCTGGCGAAGCCGATATCGGAGTGGCCACCGAAGCGCTGGGCGATTACAGCCAGCTCGTCACCTTGCCGTGCTACCGCTGGACGCACAGCGTGATCGTGCCACCGGGTCATCCGCTGTTGCAGGAAACCGGGCCCGTCACATTGCAGCAACTCACGCGCTATCCCATCATCACCTACGAGGTAGGCTACACCGGACGCTCGCATATCGACGATGCCTTCCACGCCGAAGGTCTGCATCCCAACGTCGTGCTCACCGCCATGGATGCCGACGTGATCAAGACCTATGTAGAACTTGGGATGGGCGTGGGCATCGTCGCCTCGATCGCTCTGGACGAGGAGCGTGACCGCAATTTGAACATCCTGGACGCCGGACATCTGTTCGCGGTCAACGTCACCCGATTGGGTCTGCACAAGGGCGCCTGGCTGCGCGGCTATGTCTACAGCTTTGTCGAACTGTTTGCCCCCACACTGACACGGGAGGTAGTGGCGGCGGCCTTTGCGGACGCCACTTGAGGACATGCGCGGGATGAACTCCCATTGGACGCCTGCGGGAAAGGGCGTATTGCTAGCTGCACTTTGATGGTGGATACTGAAGCGACTAAAACAATGGTTCCGGGTCGCAACGCCCGCTTCAGGAGACGGCAGCATGAACGCACTCAAAATCTCCACCCGCATCAGCCTGGGCTATTTGGTTATCACCCTGGCGTTTCTGGTTCTGGCGGGCATTACCGCGCTGCAAATACGATCAGTTTCCAACTCCGCCACGCGCATGGAGAAAGAAGCCGAGCTGCTGCATCTGGCTGAGGTCTGGCAGGCCAACGTGAAACAGAATTCGGCGCGCTCCCTGGCCGTGGCCTATGCCGACGGCAACACCATGCTCGACTTCTTTGGCGCGCAGATGAAGGAAACCACAGCCAAAACCACCGAGACACAAAAGGCGTTTCTGGATCTGGTGCAAGACAAGCCGACCCAGCAAAGGGCAGATACCGTCGGCGAGGTGCGCAAAGCCTACCTGGCCATTCGTGACCAGGTAACCGCCCTCAAGGCCGCTGGCGACAGCAAAGCCGCCAAGGCTCTGGTGCAAGACAAACTCATGGCGCAGACCACCGAATACATACGCGTCACCCAAGCGCTGGTGGATGGCCAACTGGACAATGTGCGGGCTGCTCGCCAGGCCATTGCCACCGAATTCAACCGTCTCTTTTTTTGGGGTGCACTGCTGCTGCTGACGTGTATCGGCATTGCGGTGTTTGCCAGTTGGGGGTTGTCGCGCAGCATTGCACGCGGACTGGCCGCCACCCACTCCGCAGCCGAGCACATCAGCGCCGGTGACCTGAGCCAACCGATTGCTGTTGATGGAAGCGACGAGCTTGCCGAGATGGCCCGGGCGCTGTCCACGATGCAGGCCAGTCTGATTTCCGTAGTCTCCCATGTGCGTCTTGGCTCTGAGAGCGTTGCCACCGCCAGCGCGGAAATTGCACAGGGCAATAACGACCTGAGTGCCCGCACCGAGCAACAGGCCAGCGCGCTGGAAGAAACTGCCTCCAGCATGGAAGAGTTGGGCGCCACCGTGCGACAAAACGCCGACTCGGCCCAGCAGGCCAAACAGCTCGCCGTCAACGCCTCGGCGGTGGCGGCCAAAGGCGGCAACGTGGTGAACCAGGTGGTGGAAACCATGAAGGGCATCAACACCTCGTCACGCAAAATATCGGACATCATCAGCGTCATCGACGGCATTGCCTTCCAGACCAATATCCTGGCCCTCAACGCCGCCGTCGAAGCGGCGCGTGCCGGCGAGCAGGGCCGCGGTTTTGCCGTGGTGGCCAGTGAGGTGCGCAGTTTGGCCGGACGCTCCGCCGATGCCGCCAAGGAAATCAAGAGCCTGATCGGTGACAGCGTGCAACGCGTGGAGCAAGGCTCGGCGCTGGTGGACCAAGCGGGTGCGACCATGAGCGAAGTGGTGAGCGCCATCCAGCGCGTCTCCGACATCATGACGGAGATCAGCGCCGCCAGCCACCAGCAGTCGAGTGGCGTGGCACAGGTGGGTGAGGCCGTACAGCAAATGGATAAGGCCACACAGCAGAACGCCGCCCTGGTTGAGCAGATGGCGGCTGCCGCTAGCAGCCTCAAAGCCCAAGCGCAGGACCTTGTGCAATCGGTGGCCGTGTTCAATCTGGGCAACGCTGCCGGGCGTCAACTGCAACTTCAATAAGCCTTAAGCGCCGGCGCACGCAAGGCAAACGGCCGCATACACGCTGGCGTTATTTATAACTGCGTTTTTCTTCCTTACGCTACGGCCTGCCAGCCGACAGAATGAACTCAGCGCACGCAACGCGCATGCAGGAGTTCACTATGTCAGGCACACCTCAATTACCCGTACACACACCAGAAGAATGGCGTATCCCCGCCGAATACAACCCGTTTGACGAGGTCGAAATATTGCCGGGCCTGGGCATCGCGGTCTTGTGGGTGGTGCTGTCGTATGTGCTCAAGGGCTACACCACCGAAGAAGTGGGCAAGGCCTTGAATGACGAAGGCATTGCGGTGCGCTCCGGTCACCACTGCGCGCAGCCGATCCTGCGCCGCATGGGTGTGGAGACCACGGTGCGTCCCTCGCTGGCGTTCTACAACACCTGCGAAGAAGTGGACCGGATGATCGCGGTGGTGCGACGTCTGAGTTCTGCCCGGAGGCACTGACGTGTAAACGGCAAGGCTTAGCAGCCGGGCGAAAGTTAAAAGGCCCGGTGGTGCTTGCAGTCCAGTCTCTGGATTCGCAGCGCCACCGGGCCTTTTCTATTTGGCGAAGTTCCAATGGATCTACAAAGCGTTGTAGGGCGCAGACTAGGCAATGGCCATAGTTGCGTCACTGTTCTTTTGGGTGACTCGCGAAGGATTGAGTTGCGAACCCACATACGCCATCAACTGCTCAGGACGATCAGACAAAAGTTCTACGTTGGTGCGACCGCCTTCAAGAGGCTTACGCAAAGTGAGCAACACGCCGCGCCGTACGTCAGCGTCATCCTCAACCGAATGCGTCGAATAGTTGGCTGATTTCACGGCCGACCATGATTGCATTCTCTGCACAAGTTTTGATGTCTCCAGCGGACCCTTGGTTACTTCGTACTGAAGGTGAACACCTGCATGGTCAACAACGTAATGCAACACCTTGAAGTAGTCAGACTTTAAGGAAGTAATGAAAGTTGCAAAGCACACGGTTACCGCTATCGCCCACAACCAGACAGCCAAAGATTCTTCGGCCAAAGAAGTGGCCAACAAAATATCGCAAGCAAGAGTCGTGAGAAAAAATATGCCGGAAATAGCCAGGGGGCGGTATTTGAAACCACATGCATGTGAACGTTTTCCCCACTCGATTGACTCGTTAACTTTCATGGCCGCCCCCCTCTTCAAGATTAATGGACCCGTTGCTTTTTCACGGTCAATCGTAGATAGCAAGGTAAACCAGCGCAGCCGTATTTTTACGTGCTGCACTTCAGTGGAACTACGCACTGAACTTCAGCTTTAAAGGAATTTCTGCGTAGTTTTACGTAGCAAAGCTATGCGCTTTTACAGTCGCATTCCATTGCAGATAAATGCAGACTATCCATGTCCTAAGGGGAAATGCTCATTAGCGACTTGCAACACATCAATTGACTCAACCAGGGGGAAAACATGAAGAAGGTACTCACGGCTGCTCTGATAACTATCGCGTGCCTGTCCGCTCAGGCGCAGGAATCGAATTGGCGCATATTCGCTGGCGTCGGCTATGCGG
>CAIQEX010000417.1 GCA_903870955.1 uncultured beta proteobacterium | reverse complement strand
GGCCGGTACCGGTGTAGTGGCGCAGGCGGTGCAGCGAATAGTCCACGCGCGGTGCGGTGAACAGGGCCAGCGGCAAGGCGTCGCCGGGCTTGGTGGTATAGGTGCCATTGGCAATGCCATCGTCCATGGCGGCCAGGTCCGGCAGGTCAAACACATCGCGCATCAAGGCACGACGCTCTGCCGGCATGTTGCCTTCCACATGGTCGTGTTCACTGAACGAGAAGTGGACCGGAATCGGCTGCGAGCTGGTGCACACCTCCAACTGCACGCCGTGGTTTTCCAGCAGCAGACGGAATTGCTCCAGGTAATAGGTCTGGTACAGGTCAGGACGGGTCAGCGTGGTCTCAAAACGGCCGGGCCCGGCCACAAAGCCAAAACTCAGACGTGCAACGTCGGCCGTACTGGCACGCGACACCGTGTCGGTGTGGATGCGCACCAGCGGATAGCAGGCACGCACCCGTTCATTGATGTCCTCACCGGCCACGAAGCGCTGCATGGCGCCGCGCAGGTGGGCGATGCTGCCGTCGTAAATCCGTCCCACCTGGGCCAGAGCCTCAGCGGCGTCGGTAAAACTTTGGGGTGCAATAAATGGAGGGCGTATAGGCATGGCACCTATTGTGCCTTTGCCCGGTGACCGTCCGATTACGGCGGGATTTACAGGATGAACCCGGCGCCGGGCCGCCCCAAGCCGGGTTGGCCCCCTCGGGGGGCAGCGCAGCACACGCAATGGCAAGCGTGGGGGCAAGGTTTCACCGCCGGGCCGCCCCAAGGGGAAACGTACCCCCTCGGGGGGCAGCGCAGCACACGCAGTGGCAAGCGTGGGGGCAAGGTTTCACCGCCGGGCCGCCCCAGGGGAAAACGCACCGCCTCGGGGGGCGCTACACGCAGTGCGCAACTGTGGGGGCGATCAAACTCCCCAGACGATCTCTTTCTCAGCCTTCTGGCAACGCTTGATCATCTCGATGAAGGGCACTGCGCGCTGGCGCAGCGAGATGCCTTCAAAGCGGGGCGGTGTTTCGCCCTTGTCCTGGGCTTCCTTGATAATTTGGGCTCGGTGGTCTTCATCCGCCTGAATGGCGGCTTGCAATTTTTCAATCGCTTCTGGCATATGCTCGGGCAGCAGAATCCCCTGGGCTTGAGCAGCAGCCTCGGTTCGACCGAGAATATTCAGGATCTGGCGGCCATTGGGCTCGAGCATGATCAGGTCGCCAGCGGCACGGGATTTGAATTTGTACATGGTATTGAAGGAATGGGGCAATGGCGAATATTCACATAGTACGTGAGCACCACTTGGGTCACGCAGCGGCACGCAAGATTGCGTACGCCTGGGCCGAGCAGGCAGAGACCGAGTTCGGCATGGAATGCACTTACGAAGAAGGCAAGACCGAAGACACGGTGAACTTTACGCGGTCAGGCGTGCAAGGCACGCTGCAGGTTAGCAAGGCCACTTTTACGCTGGACGCCACGCTGGGTTTCTTGCTCGGCGCCTTCAAAGACAAAATTGAAGGCGAAATTGTGAAAAATCTGGATGCCCTTCTGGCACCCAAACCCGCAGCCAAGAAGCCTGCTTCCAAGAAATAGTTCAGCTCAGCGATTCAATCAAATCCACGTATTGCTGCATCGCTTCTTCACTTGGGGTGCCTTTGAAGCCGTTCCAGGCCTCCCATTTGGCGCGGCCTACCATGTCAGAAAAGCCCGGCTTTTTGTCGGCGTTGTCTCCTGTGGTGGCCTGTTTGTACAGGCCATAGATCTTCAGTAGCGTGCTGTTATCCGGGCGCTCACTCAGGTTTTTTGAATTGGCAACAGCGGCTTCAAATTGGGCTTGCAGGTTGGACATGGGGACTCCGGTCTAAAGTTGGAAAGGTATGTTGCCCCTTTCGGGGCAGTGTTTGCCCTGTATCTTACGGTGCACGGTGCCTGCAAAATGGGGAAGCACCCCAAACCCATGTGATGGCGGGTAATTCGTGACACCCAATGGAGACACCATGGTTACCCGTCTTAGTAGTAAAAAAACGATGAATAGGTCGACACAGACTGTCAAAGATGCCGTGATGGGCACACTCGGGATGACCGGTGAGCGCATGAGCAAGGTCGATACGGCTTGGTTGCGTATGGATTCAGCCCACAACCTCATGATGATTGTTGGTGTGTGGATCATCAAACCGGGAGTGGCCTACGCGGATCTCGCGGAGCGACTGCAGGCGCGCCTGACCAAATACCCACGCTTTACACAATGTGCTGTGGAAGACGCGGCCGGAGCCACCTGGGTAAAGGACTCGAATTTCGACATTGCCAACCATCTGGTGATTGAAACGCTGCCCAAAACCCGCAAGGCCGCAGAGCAAATGGCATTGCAGGACCGTCTGGCGGATTTGTGTATGCAGCCGCTGGATCGCAGGCATCCGCTGTGGCAGTTCCATTTGGTGGAGCATTACAAGGGTGGTTCGGCGCTGATATTGCGGATTCACCACTGCATTGCAGATGGCATTGCGCTTATTTCTGTGACCCAATCCCTCATGGACGGTGGCGCGCCCCCGCCCGTACGCCCGCGTCGACTGGAGCGGCCACACAGCACGGAAGACTGGATTGCACAGGCGCTACTCAAACCGTTGACAAAATTTGTGGTTCAGGCGCTGGAGATGGCCGGAGAGGGCGCGAGTCGATCGCTGCACGCGATGCAAGACGTGCCGCTAGAGAAAGGGGTCGCCGGGTCCGTTGATCTGGCCAAGACGGCCTATCAGGTGTTGAACGATCTGGCCGCCTTGGCACTGATGCCGGATGATTCGCTGACCGGCCTCAAGGGCCGACCGGGCAACAAAAAACGGGTGGCGTGGTGCCCACCCTTGCCGCTGGCGGAAGTGAAAGCGGTGGGCAAGGCGCTGAACTGTTCCGTAAACGATGTGCTGCTGAGTTGCGTGGCAGGAGCCATTGGTGCGTACCTCAGGGCGCAGGGCGAGAGCGTTGTGGGCAAGGTCATCCGTGCCATGGTGCCAGTCAATCTGCGCCCCTTGGAGCACGCTTACAAGTTGGGCAACCAGTTTGGTCTGGCTCCTTTGGTGCTGCCCATTGGGTTGGACAACCCGGTGGAGCGGGTTTACGCGGTGCGCTTTCGCATGGGCGAACTAAAAGGCAGTATGCAGCCGCTGCTTACTTTTGGCCTTCTGGCTGTGGCTGGATTGCTGGTCAAGCCGGCGCAAGACGCCATGCTCAATTTGTTCTCCAAAAAAACCACGGCCGTGATGACCAATGTGCCTGGCCCATCCACCAAGCTTAAATTGTGTGGGTCCACCATCGATGAGACGCTGTTCTGGGTACCCCAAAGCGGTACGGTAGGTTTGGGCGTTTCGATCCTGAGTTATGGCGGTGGTGTGCAATTTGGCATCGTGTCGGATTCGACCTTGTGCCCGGAGCCGCAACAAATCATTGACCAGTTCGAACCTGAATTTGCCAAATTGATGATGGTGTCGCTGATGTTGCCGTGGGGTGAGTCGGGTTAATTGCTGAGGCCCGCCTTGGCCCTTGCGATGTCCAGGTACTCCTGCGCATCCGCGGGCGTTAACCGCGCGGCTTTCTGGCAGTGCGTCGTCGCTTCCTCCCGGCGTTCATCGCCTTCCAACGTCACCAAGGCCATGGCGTATTCGACCAGACCGACGGGGGATAGCGGTTGCAATTTGAAACCCTGTTCAAACATTTGGAGGCTGACATCCTTGCGGGCCCCGTAGGTCATGCCGCCAATCAGGGCCCCCACCTTATCGATAATTTCGGCGTGAAAGGCACCCAGGGCAAAGTGTGCGTCGGCATGCAGTGGCTGCAGCGCAATGGTGGTTTCCAACGCTGACTTGATGCGGCTACCCATGCCCAGCGCCAGCGCTTTGACGACACTGATACCCTGGCTATAGCGGCCCAGCGAGTAAGCCAGCAAAAAGTGTGCATTGGGGTTGCCTGGCTCTCTTAAGGTTTGCCGCGCGGCCCGCTCGGATACCCAATCGTAGAGAGCCAATCGTTCGGTTTCACGGGTTTCAATTTGCCGGGCATAGACGCAGGTGGCCTTGTTGGCCACGGTCACTCCAGCGTCTCCGAGGGCCAGGCCCGCTATTCGGGCTTCATAAAAACGGCCGCAGTGAAAGTGTGCCCAGGCATCCAGCAACTCGGGCTCCGTTGGAAGCACTTCCTGGTCACGCGCATGCAGTCGGGCCCAGTGTTTTTGCAACGCTTTGCGGTCCATTGCAAAGTCGACTTGGGGAGCAAATTCGATCCAGCGGCCCATGGCGTGATTCAAATGACTTTATTTGTCGGCGGCACTGTTGTAGACGCCAACCAGGCTGAGCAG
>CAIQEX010000416.1 GCA_903870955.1 uncultured beta proteobacterium | reverse complement strand
TCCATGATGCCGGGGCCACCACCGGTACAAATGAACAGGCGATTTTCAGGGGTACTTTTCAGGCTGTGCGCCGCCACCAAGCGGGCAAACAGGCGGGCGTTGTCATAGTGTTTGGCGTTGCGCACCTGGCGCTGGGCGTCTTTCAACTGCACGGCGTCACCCGTGGCTTGTGCGGCGTGCAACATAGCCTGCGCTTCTTCCGGCGATTTGAAGCGTGCACTGCCGAAAACCACCACCGTGTCGTTAATGCCTTGCGCGGTCTGATCCAGATCCGGCTTGAGCATCTCCAACTGAATCCGGATGCCGCGGGTTTCGCGTCGCAACAGGAACTCGGTGTCTGAAAACGCCAGACGGTAAGCATCCGCTTCCAACTCGTCTGTGGTGTTGGTGGTTTCCTGCCGCAGGGCAGAGCCATTGCGGATGCCCCCCTTGGCGAGTTTGCGTGTATTTTTCATCGTTGCATTGTGCTTTAGTTGGGGTGAATGACGACCAGCCAGGCACTGGCGGCTGTCTTTGTGCTGTTGCGAATTGTGTGTTTGCAGTCGGCGGGATAACGGGCGGTTTCACTGGTCTTGAGCTTCTGCGTGGCATCGGCCACCTGCAGTTCCATGCTGCCCGAGGCCACAGTCAGATGTTCGCGGGTGCCGGGTTCGTGCGGCTGTGAATCGAGCACACCGCCCGGTTGCAGGCGCAGCTCATACCACTCGAACTGCCCCGCCATTTCCACGGGTCCCAGGATGCGCAACTCGCATAAGCCGTCGGGGCCGCGCAGGGACGGTGTGGCCTGTGTCGGCACCAACGTGATAGTCGGTGCGGCGGGCGCGGCGGGTGCACCACTCAGCAACTCGGCGAT
Source organism: uncultured beta proteobacterium (assembly GCA_903870955.1). Lineage (GTDB taxonomy): Bacteria > Pseudomonadota > Gammaproteobacteria > Burkholderiales > Burkholderiaceae_C > Allorhodoferax. The sequence continues at coordinate 4,025 of CAIQEX010000416.1, read as the reverse complement.
GGGCACGCCCAACGCATTGGCCAAGCGCCAAACAACCGCCACGGTGGGGTTGGCCTGGGCACGTTCGATTTGCGACAACATGGACTTGGATACGCCCGCCTTGCGCGATAGTTCGTCCAGCGAAAGGGCGCGGGCCTGGCGCAGTGCGGCGAGGGTATCGCCAACGCGGGGCGGTTCGTTCTGGGTTTCAGTGGGTTTTTTGCTGGCCATTTCGGATTCCGGTGAACAATTGCATTGTTCGGTATATTGGATTAATATTCGATATACTGCAAAATATTAGATTCATTGAATCATTGTGCCAGACTGCAACCCTTCCAGGAGCCGCCATGACCGCCAGCCATCCCTTTTATTCCCATCTAAGCCGCGAACTGGAGGGCATTCGGGCTGCCGGCCTGTACAAGTCCGAGCGCATCATTGCAACCCCACAGGGTGCGCACATTCGCATTAAAACGGCAGACGGCAGCGAGCGCACTGTGCTGAACTTTTGCGCCAATAACTACCTGGGCCTGTCGTCCCATCCCGCTGTCGTGGAGGCTGCCCATGAGGCGTTGCGCACGCATGGTTACGGTTTGAGTTCGGTGCGTTTTATTTGCGGCACACAGGACCTTCACAAGACTCTGGAGGCACGCCTGTCGCGCTTTTTGGGCATGGAGGACACCATCCTCTACGCGGCGGCGTTTGATGCCAATGGCGGCCTGTTCGAGCCTCTCCTGGGTGAGGAAGACGCCATCATCAGCGATGCGCTCAACCATGCTTCCATCATCGACGGCATACGCCTGTGCAAGGCGCGCAAGTTTCGCTACGCCCACAACGACATGGCAGACCTGGAACGTTGCCTGACCGAGGCCCGTGCGGGTGGAGCGCGCCATGTTCTGGTGTTTACCGATGGTGTTTTTTCGATGGACGGCACGGTCGCGCAACTCGACACCATGCGTGCCCTGTGCGACCGCTTCGATGCACTGCTGGGTGTGGATGAATGCCATGCCAGCGGCTTCATGGGCCAGACCGGGCGCGGTACCCATGAGTTCCGGGGCGTGTTCGGCAAAGTGGACATCATCACCGGTACTTTGGGCAAGGCGCTGGGCGGCGCGTCCGGTGGCTTTACCAGCGCACGCCGTGAGGTTGTGGAGTTGTTGCGTCAGCGCTCACGGCCGTATCTGTTTTCCAATACGGTGGCTCCCAGCATCGTTGGCGCATCGTTGGCGGTGCTGGATTTGCTGGAGGGATCGACCGCCCTGCGTGACCAGCTGGAGGAAAACACGCGTTACTTCCGCCAAGCCATCACGGCAGCCGGTTTTGACATCAAGCCGGGAGATCATGCGATCGTTCCCATCATGGTCTATGACGCAGAGGTGGCGCAAAAGTTGGCAGCACGCATGCTAGATCTGGGCATTTATGTAGTGGGCTTCTTTTTCCCGGTGGTGCCTAAAGGGCAGGCCCGCATCCGTGTGCAGATGAGCGCCATGCACACCCGTGCCGATCTGGAGCAGGCTGTGGCCGCGTTTACCCAGGCCGGACGTGAGTTGGGCTTGGTTGGCGGGCACAAGCCATGAGCCCCAAAATTTTGATCGTCGGTGCCAACGGACAGATTGGCACGGAACTCACCGTTGCGCTGGCGGCGCGCCATGGCAACGCCGCCGTGGTGACCAGCGACCTGGCCCCCGAAGGAAGAGTGCTTGGCGTGCACCACGAAATGCTGGATGCGACGGAAGCCTCGGCGCTGACCGAGATCGTGGAGCGCAATGGCATTACACAGATCTACCTGCTTGCTGCGGCTCTATCGGCACGTGGCGAGCAGCATCCGCAATGGGCCTGGGATCTGAATATGAAGGGCCTGCTAAACGTGCTGGAACTGGCACGCACGCACAAGCTGGAGCGCGTGTTCTGGCCGAGTTCCATCGCAGCCTTTGGCCCGACCACGCCGCGCGATGCCACGCCACAAAAAACCGTGATGGAACCGACCACGATTTATGGCATCTCCAAGCTGGCGGGAGAAGGTTGGTGCGCCTGGTACCACCGCAACCACGGTGTGGATGTGCGCAGCCTGCGCTACCCCGGTCTGATCAGCTGGAAGACGCTGCCAGGCGGCGGCACTACCGACTACGCCATCGACATTTTCCATGCTGCACTCAAGAGTCGGCGCTACACCAGCTTCCTGGGGCCGGACACCCGCTTACCCATGATGTACATGCCCGACGCCATACGGGCGACGCTGGAGCTGATGGACGCACCCGGGGGAGATGTGCAAGAGCGCGGCTCCTACAACCTGGCGGCTGTGAGCTTTACGCCAGAAGAGATTGCTGCAGCCATTCGCAAACACATTCCGGATTTTGAGATTCACTACGCGCCAGATTTTCGGCAACAAATAGCCGATAGCTGGCCGCGCTCCATTGACGACTCCGTGGCCCGGAATCAGTGGGGTTGGCGCGCGCAGTTCGATCTGGATGGCATTGTGGCGGACATGCTGGAAAACCTGGGACGCACGCTGGCGATTGCCTGATTTCGTGGCATTTTGTGCCGCAAGTTCGCGACTGACTTGCGGTCTCATTCGCGGCCGATGAGGCTTTTATCGAACTTTGGGTTAAATTGTCAGCAAAATCAATTTCAGGAACAGGAGCCAGCGATGTCCAACATCGATTCATTCTTCGAGTCGGTCAGTCTCCCTTCGATTCCCGATCTGGCCCATTCACTGATAAAGACGCTGAACGATGCAGACGCCTCCGTTGACGAGGTCGCCGACCTCATCACCCGAGACCCAGCCATTTCAGCGAAGTTGTTACGCCTCGCCAATAGCGCGCAGTTCGGCTTGCCACGCGGTGTCGGGAACATTGAGGACGCCATTGCCATGGTGGGCATGAACAAAGTGCGGACGGTGGCTTTGGGGGCTTGCATTAGCGGGTCGTTTACGAAAATACCGGGATTGGACGTCCACGCATTCTGGAAAACCTCCATGGCTTGTGCCGGTTACGCGGAGTGGATGGCACACAAGCTCAGTTTAGACAGGCAGATGGCGTGGCTGACCGGGATGATGATGCGTCTGGGTGAAGTGTTGATTGCCCAGGCCGAGCCCAAGACCTTGCTGCAAATCGAAAAGCTGCCGCTGGTACCGGGTGCCCGCTGGGCAAGGGAAAAGAATCTGGTGGGCTTCACCGAGGGACAACTCACTGCGGAACTGGCGCGCCGCTGGGACTTTCCCATGCAGATGGTTCAAGCCTTGCGCGTGAGTGCCGATCCCTTAGTGGATCAGGCTTTTTCCCGCTTGGGTGCGTTGCTGCACTTGGCCGGACTTTTAGCGGACACGCCCAATGCGGGGCCGGAAAATGTAGCGGGCTTACCGTCAGGCGTGCTGCAAGCGCTGTCGCTTGACCCGGATTGGATGCGGGAACATTTCCCCAGCAACGCGGACTTCATCGACGCCTATTAAAAACAGGACCCAAAGACAGTTGAAAGTCATCAGGCAAAAAAAAGCCCCGTTTTGACGGGGCTCTTATTTCAGGTGCGGGTTAGGCACCGGTCTAGCGCTTAGCCATTACACACGCTTGCGGTATTCACCGGTACGGGTGTCGATTTCAACCTTGTCGCCCTGGGCCACAAAGATCGGCACGCCGATTTCAAAGCCGGTGGCGATCTTGGCGGGCTTGAGCACCTTGCCAGAGGTATCACCCTTGACGGCAGGTTCAGTCCAGGTAATTTCACGCACCACGCCCGTGGGCAATTCAACCGAAATCGCCTTGCCGTCATAGAAAACGACTTCGAGTTCCATGCCGTCTTCGAGGTAGTTCAGGGCGTCGCCCATGTTTTCGGCTTCGACTTCGTACTGGTTGTATTCGGCATCCATGCAGACATACATGGGGTCAGCGAAGTAGGAGTAGGTGCAGTCCTTCTTGTCCAGAATGACCTGGTCCATCTTGTCGTCGGCCTTGAACACCACTTCGGTGCCGAAGTTGGCGATCAGGCTTTTGAGCTTCATGCGCACGGTGGCAGAGTTGCGACCGCCACGGCTGTATTCGGTTTTCAGAACGACC
>CAIQEX010000415.1 GCA_903870955.1 uncultured beta proteobacterium | reverse complement strand
GTCGCTGCTCGAAGGGGTGCAAGGCCTGGAAGTGAACAACGGTGTCGTCAAGGTCGACCCGCTGACCATGATGACCGGTCACCCCGGCCTGTTTGCCGGTGGCGACATGGTGCCGGCCGACCGCAACGTCACCATTGCCGTGGGGCACGGCAAAAAGGCGGCGCGCAACATCGATGCCTGGCTGCGTGGCGAAACCATCAAACCAGTGGTGAAACATGCGCCCGCGACGCTGGAACGCATCAACACCTGGTACTACAGCGATGCCCCCAAGACCGTGCGTCCGCAGTTGGAAATTGCCCGGCGCACCAGCAGCTTTGACGAAGTGCAGGGTGGCCTGACCGAGACCAATGCGCTGTTTGAGGCGCGCCGCTGTTTGAGTTGCGGCAACTGCTTTGAATGCGACAACTGCTATGGCGTGTGCCCGGACAATGCCGTGATCAAGTTGGGTCCCGGCAAGCGGTTTGAATTTAACTACGACTATTGCAAGGGCTGTGGCGTGTGCGCGTCTGAGTGTCCCTGTGGCGCCATTGATATGGTGCCCGAATCCAGTTAGCTGTTGTGGGCGTCCGGGTGCTGGGCTTGGTCTGAATGGTCTGCATGGTCGGCGTTCAACATGGACAACATAAAGCTGTCACCGTAATCCCGTTGAAATTGCGGCTTGTTAAGTTGGTGCGCGACAGCGGCCCAGACCGTGGAGTGCGACGCAATCGCCACAATGACCATGAGCGACCAGAAGTCCAGCGTTTGCAAGTGCAGGGTGGCCCATGCACTGCGTGTAAGCGCATACGTTACGGCCAGCACCAGCACGGTGCAGGCAATGGTGTAGCGCGAGGCATTGCTGCGCCGAACCCGGTTTGTTCTGGCCAGTATGGTGCCGACCAGTGCCAATACCAGGGTCAGACCGAGAAGCAGAAGTCCGGTGAATAGCAGGGGTTTCATGGATTTTGGTTGGGTCGTGATTTGTGCTGCATTGCAGCAGGGCGTATTTTCACCGATTTTCCTTCGCCACACGGCTCGGTACATTTAAGAGGTCTTAACCATGTCCACCGCCCAACTCTGTATTGTTCGCCATGGAGAAACCGACTGGAACAAGAGCGGCATTCTGCAAGGTTGGCTGGACGTGCCGATCAATGCGCAAGGGCGCTCCCAAGCTGCAGGGATGGCGCTCACCTTCGCCAATCAAGGTTTTGAGGCCATCTGGTGCAGCACCTTGGTGCGGGCCTCAGAAACTGCACAGATTTTGTCCTCTGCCTTGCAACTTTCTCCACCGCGCAGCCATGACGGGCTGAAGGAGCGAAATTTTGGTGCCATCCAGGGCATTCCCAAAAACGAACTGGCCGAGCTCAACCCGGCGCAGTTGGAGCAGATCCTGCGGCGCAACCCGGCCGCGCAGTTCGTTGGTGGCGAGAGTATGGATGAATTTGCCGACCGTGTGCTGCAGGCATTGGCCGACATTGGCGACCAGCATCCCAAGCAGAAGGTGTTGGTCATTAGCCATGGATGGGTGCTTGATGTGATTACTAGGCATATCGGCGGTTTGCCACGCGACGCGGTGTTGCCGTTCAAGCCCGGCAATGGCCACAGCCTGTGGGTGGACGTTGAAGCCGGCCAGATTCGGGCTGCGGCGCCTCACGTTCCTTAGAAACTACGCTCTGCGAACTTTTTCTAAATGCGTGAAAATGCGCGCACGATGCAACCCAAATCAACACTTGCCAGCCGGCGTGAGGCCCTTCGCTACCTGACCGTTGGTGCGGGATGGGGCGGCTTGCTGACCGCCTTGCAGACTGCCAGCGCAGCGCAAGAGGCACCGGCCAAGCGAATGCCCAGCATCTTCATTGGCCACGGCAGCCCGATGAACGCGCTGCAGGACAACGAATTCAGCCGGCGATTGCGCCAATGGGGCAGCGATATAGGCAAGCCCCGTGCGATTTTGATGGTCTCGGCGCACTGGCTGACGCAGGGCAACACGGCGGTGGCCGTGGTCACCAAACCCGAGACCATTCATGACTTTGGCGGATTCCCGCGCGAGCTGGCAGAGATGCAATACCCGGCCAGCGGATCGCCTTTGTTTGCCCAGCAGGCTCTGGCGGCGCTTAAATCGCAAAGGGCAGTGCCGAGCCAGGCCTGGGGGCTGGACCATGGCGCCTGGACCGTGCTGCACCACATGTACCCACAGGCTGATGTGCCGGTGTTTCAGGTGTCGATTGACTACGCCCAACGCGGCCCGTATCACTTTGGCCTGGGGCGAGAACTGGCCGCCTTGCGGGCGCGTGGCGTGCTGATTGCGGGCAGTGGCAACGTGGTGCATAACCTGCGCGCGACGGAGAATTCGGACGCCACCCGGGCACAGGCGAGTAAACCCTGGGCCCAAGCCTTTGACGATGCGGTGAAAAAAGCCTTGAACTCCGGCGCCTTGGAGGCTTTGATGGATTACCCGGCGCTTGACGCCTCACACGCCATGGCAGTGCCGACCCCGGACCATTACTGGCCCCTGCTGTATGCCCTGGGCGCCGCCGATTTCAGCGAGAAACCGGCGTATACCTTTGAAGGATTTCAGAACGGCACCATCAGCATGCGCTGCATGCAGTGGGGCTGAATCAGTCGGCCTTGACCGCCAGAATAGGGCAGGAGATCGTCATCAGAATTTCCTGCGCCATGCTGCCCATGATGAGCTTGCCCACGGCGGTGCGCTTGCGCAAACCGATGACCAGCATGGAAACCTGATGCAGGGCGACCAGATCTTCCAGCTCTTCCACTGCGTTTTTGCCACGCACAAATTGCTTGAACTCCGACTTGATCCCGGAGACGGAAAGCAATTGCTCCACGCGCTCCACGTCCTGCGCGTCCGCGCGTGAGGGGTCATCTCCCGCGCCGCCAGGCGTGGCGTTCACCACAATCAGAAATTCGTTGCGTTCCTTGGCTAACTCAATGCCCTTGTCGAGCGCTGAATGGCCTTCGGGGCGGGGGACGTAAGCTACCAGAATTGTCATGAGAATTTGCTCCTGTAGTGTGATCGGTCGTTGCAAGAATCATAGCGAATTGGCCCCTTTTTTACTTGACCTATGTCAGGTTAAGCGGGTGCTTCAGGGGCATTTTCGGGCGCTTTCTATTTGCGCGCCAGATAGACGCCCCAGACGGTAATGGCCATACCGGCAAGCGCCAGCCCTGACAAAGTATTGTCAAACAGCAGCCAGGCAAACAAAGCCGTGCAGGGTGGCACGAGGTAGAACAGGCTGGCCACGTTGACGGCGTTGCTGTGGCGTATCAACCAGTTCAGCAAACTCACTGCGCCCAGAGACAGCACCAGTACCAACCATCCCAAGGCAAAAAATAGCTCACCCGTCCATTGAATCTGAAAGGTCTCGGTGAGTGCGGCGGCTGCGCCGGTGAGCAGCATGGTGGGCAGAAACTGCGCTACGGCACCCGTGCGCCAGTCAAATACCGGACAGAACTTTTTTTGGTACAGCGTGCCCGCCGTTATCGCCAGCAAGGCGATGAAGGCGGGTACCAGCGCCGGTGCGCCAAACTCCTGACCCAGCTTGTTGGAGACCACCAGGGCTACGCCCAGCAGGCCCAGCAGCAGCCCCACCCATTGGCGTAGGGTGACAGTGGCGCCGAGCAAAAAGCCCGCACCGACGGCCGTCAACAAGGGTTGGACACTGACCACGAGGCTGGCGACGCCGGCCGGAAGCCCCAGCGAAATGGCAATGAAGACGCCGCCCAAATACATGCCGTGTACCAGCAAGCCAGAGACACCGATGTGCAGCCACTGCCGCGCAGATTGCGGCCACGGTGCGCGACTGATCAAGGCAATCGGCAGCATGCAGCAGAGCACGGCGATGTAGCGGATGAGCAAGAATGTCAGTGGCTGAATGTGGGGCAGCCCCAGGCGTGCGCCAATGAAACCGGTAGACCACAGCACCACAAACAGGAAGGGCAGCAAGCCGGTGATGGTTGGGGTGGGGCGGTTGGGCATGGGCAGCGTTTAAGGGATTGGGCCAGAGCATACCTGCCGCCCTGGTTTCCAGCGTGCGCAGAAGTCCTGCGGGGGACAGCATAATTGCTGTCAAAACCAGAAAGACCGGACCATGACCACTGCCAAATTCCCCACCCTGTTTATTTCCCATGGCGGCGGGCCATGGCCTTTTGTCGACGGCATGCGTGAGATGTTTGCCAAGACTGCGAAAGAATTTGCTGCGTTGCCGGCGCGTCTGCCGCAAAAACCCAAAGCCGTGCTGGTCATTACCGGGCACTGGGAGGCGAGCGAGTTCAGCGTCTCCACCTCCGAACGCCCGCCGATGGATTACGACTACTCCGGCTTCCCCGCGCATACCTACCACTTGCAATACCCGGCCCCCGGTTCCCCGGCGCTGGCGGCACGTGTCACCGAACTGTTGGCGGTGGGCGGTATCACCTGCAAGCAGGACG
>CAIQEX010000414.1 GCA_903870955.1 uncultured beta proteobacterium | reverse complement strand
CGGCGCGCCGGGTGTCCATCACGTTGCGGCGAATGCGTCCGCTCATGTCCTCGTGGCGTGCAATCGCTCCCAGGGCCTCACCAGCGATGGCATCGGTCACGTTGCCCGACAGCACTTTCTTGCTGACCTTTTCCAACTCGTCGTAAATGCCTTCCAGCGTGTCGGCTGAATATTCGGCGTCGGCATCAAACAGTTTGAGCAGCACTTCCTTGGCGTCTTCGATCAGGCCCGGCGCGCGGCGTGCACGCATGCGCAGAAGGCGGAACACCGGCACGTCTTCGTCATGAATGGAAAACAAAATGCCTTTGCTGCGCAGGTCTTCATTGACCAGGTTGAGGATAAAGGCGGCGCGCACGGTGTGCGGCTCGTCATCATCGGCCACCAAAAAGTCACTGCGGATATGGATTTCGCCGTTGTCCTCGGCGTAAAAGCGGGCGGATTCTTCGATGTCCTCGTCCATCACGTCTTCGGGAATGGAGAGGCCGTAGTATTGTTTGATCCAGCGTTTTTCGTCCGGTGTGGGCGACTCCAGATCAACCCAGATAGGCTGGAATTTGGAGAGTTCTTCGAGCGACTCGATTTCTTCCTGAAAGAGTCGGCCGTTGGCAAGCGTAAAGATGTTGAGCATGGCTCACTCCCAAAATGGGTTGGTATCAATGCAAAGCGTGGGGTGGGACTTGCTTTCAACCCCTTTGCATGGATGGGAGTTGAAAGCTACCGACTGGGGTAGTTTTCCAAGGAGTGCTCTCCGAGAGTGGATCTGGACAAATTATCGCACTGCTGCCAACGCGTCTCGACCATCCGTAACAAGTTTACGCAAAATTACGTGGTCGCTAAATCAGTCCAGCATCCAACAATTCGCGCTTGGTATAGGCGTAGTAAAGCGGGGCCGCGACCAACCCGGCGACGCCGAAAATAGCCTCGCCGATGAACATCACACTGAGCAATTCCCAAGCGGCCGTGTTGGTGCGTTTGCCCACCACTTTGGCGTTGATGACATATTCAAACTTGTGAATCGCCACCAGAAACAGCAAGCAGGTCAGACCCACCGCGGGGGAAACCGAGACGCCGGCAATGGTCAGAATGCTATTGCACAACAAGTTGCCAACGATGGGGATCAGGCCGGCCACAAAAGTCAAACCGACCAGGGTGGCGGAATAGGGCATCTGCACGCCAGCCAGCGGCAGGGCCAGCCACAAAAAGATCGCCGTGCAGGCGGCGTTGAAAGCAGCTATCCAGAATTGCGCCACGACAATTTGCCGAAAGGCATTCATGAAGTCGCTACCCCGCTGGCGCAGCGCTACCCGCAAAGGGCCCTGACTGGGTGATGGCGTGGTGGCCACCATCAGGGCACCCACGATGAGGCCGACATACACCAGCAGGCCGCCGCGCAGTCCGGCGGTGCCAAAACCAGAGAGTGCGTGGGCCTGAGACTGCAGATATTCCACCAACCAGCTCTGCGCGGTCAGCAATTCGTCGGGCAAGTGGCTGGCCAGATCGGGCGGAAGCTTCTGCCGAATTTCCAGCACGGTGCCTGCCAGATGGTGCAACAGCGCCTGGTATTGGGCCACCGCACCAAAGGCCACCCCTTTGGCATTGGCAAACAGGATGACCAAGCCGACGATGGGCACCACGATCACGACCGTCGCCGCCCACACCGGGCTCAGGCGTGGCCCGCGTTGCCGGTTTTGCCCCGTCAGTGCCGTGGTCAACAGGTACCCAAGACACACCGCGAGCAGACCCGGCAACAAACCGTAGATCAAAGTTGCCGTGCAGAGACCAACGGCTAGAAGGTAGCTGGCGATCTGTGCGCCACGTGTGCCGGGGCGTTGAAAAACGGACGCTGAATTTTTGTTGGAATGGGCCATGGGTACGGGTATGGGGGCGAAAATTCTGATCAAAAGAGGGGTTTACAAAGGGTTGGCAGAAATGCCCATGTCATGTTGCGGTGCATCAAAAAATGTCGTTGCCAACCGAAGTTTTCGGGCGCATAGTGAATTCAATCCAAACAATTAAATGCAGACATTTCCTTGCGCGCTCTCCTTGCGGTGAGCGCTTTTTCAACCCTGAGAGCAACTGGAGGTTATTTATGAATTTGACGATCAGCGGTCATCACCTGGAGGTTACCCCTGCGCTGCGCAGCTACGTGACGACCAAACTGGATCGCATCATGCGGCATTTTGACCAGGTTGTGGATGTCAAAGTGCTACTCACTGTGGAAAAGCAAAAGGAGAAGGAACGTCGACAGCGAGCAGAATGCAATATTCACGTCAAGGGCAGCGATATGTTCGCTGAATGCTCGCACCAGGACCTGTATGCGGCGGTGGATGAGTTGGTCGACAAATTGGACCGCCAGGTGGTTCGTCACAAATCCAGAATACAGGACCACCACCACGAAGCACCCAAGCGTCTGATGTAATCGCACTGCGTTTAATCGGAAACCGCCCTTGTACAGGGCGGTTTTTTTATGTGCATAATCTGCCCACTCACCATGAATCAACTCTCCCGAATCCTGCCTCCTGCGCAAGTTTGCGCCCAAGTGGAAGTCACTAGCAAGAAGCGCGCTTTTGAAGAAGCGGGCTTGCTGTTTGAAAATCAGCACGGGCTGAGTCGCGCCTTGGTGACCGATAGCCTTTTTTCCCGCGAGCGCCTGGGCTCAACCGGTTTGGGCCATGGCGTTGCCATTCCCCATGGCCGTATCAAGGGCCTCAAAGCGCCGCTGGCTGCCGTGTTTCAACTGGCGCAGCCCATCGGTTTTGATGCGCCGGATGACCAGTCGGTCAACCTGCTGATTTTTCTGCTGGTGCCCGAAGCGGCGACCCAAAAGCACCTGGAAATTCTGTCGGAAATTGCCGAACTGTTGAGTGACGCAGCGTTGCGCGATCAGCTCACCCTGTGCACCGATTCCCTGGCACTGCATGGCCTCATTTCCGGTTGGAATTCGGCACGCGCCGCTTGATAAACCACTTGTCATTCCCGCACTGTGAAACCAACCGTAGTCAGTGCCGACGTACTTTTTGAAGAGTTTCGTTCGACCCTGCGCTGGGAATGGGTTGCCGGCTTAGGAGCCTCTGAGCGGCGTTTTGACGAAGTGGCTGTGCGAGCCGCCCGTTCTGGTGCAGATCTGGTCGGCTACCTCAATTACATCCATCCCTATCGGGTTCAGATTCTGGGCGAGCGCGAGGTGGCCTACATCACCAGCGCGCCGCCCGAAGATTGTGCCCGGCGTATTTCCCGTATCGTGACTTTGGAGCCGCCGGTGCTGGTGCTGGCGGATGGGCAGCAGGCACCGCAAGCGCTTCTGTCGATGTGTGAGCGGGCGCTCATTCCCATGTTCTCCACCCACGAGTCGTCGGCCTTTGTGATCGATGTGCTGCGCGCCTACCTGTCCAAGCATTTTGCCGATCGCACCTCAATGCATGGGGTTTTCATCGACATTTTGGGCTTGGGTGTGCTGATCACTGGCGAGTCCGGTCTGGGCAAAAGTGAGTTGGGTCTGGAACTGATTTCGCGGGGCAATGGACTGGTGGCGGACGATGCGGTGGACCTGTATCGGATCAACCAGACCACCATCGAGGGTCGTTGCCCCGAACTGCTGCAAAACCTGCTGGAAGTGCGTGGAATCGGTCTGCTGGATATTCGTGCGATTTTTGGTGAGACCGCAGTACGACGCAAGATGCGCCTCAAGCTGATCGTTCACCTGGTGCGGCGCGAGACGCTGGAGCGTGAGTACGAACGCATTCCCTATGAGCCACTGACGCAGGACGTGCTGGGCGTGCCGGTGCGCAAGGTGGTGATTCAGGTGGTTGCTGGCCGCAATATCGCCGTACTGGTAGAGGCCGCCGTGCGCAACACGATTCTGCAGTTGCGTGGCATCGATACTTATCAAGAGTTTGTCGAGCGCCACCGCAAGGCCATGGCTAACGGGTAGCCCCCACGCTTGTCGCTTCGCGTACTACGCTGCCCCCCAAGGGGGCCTAACCCCGCTTGGGGCGGCCCGACGCCGGGTTGTAGCCCTCACCCCACGCTTTATTGGCTTCGGCTGGGGCAATTTTCCCGGTTACAGGTAGCGTACAGGCTCAGGGCATGGTCGGTGATGGTGAAGCCCTTGGACTTCGCCACCACCTGCTGACGCTTCTCGATTTCGGCGTCATAAAACTCTTCGACCTTGCCGCAATCCAGACACACCAGATGGTCGTGGTGTTGGCCTTCGTCGAGTTCATAGACCGCCTTGCCGCTCTCAAAATGGCTGCGGATCAGAATGCCGGCCTGCTCAAACTGGGTCAACACGCGGTACACGGTGGCCAAACCCACGTCGGAATGTTCTTCGAGCAAAAGTCGATAGATGTCTTCAGCCGTCATGTGCCGGTTCTTGCCGCGCTGAAACAACTCCAATATTTTCAAGCGCGGCAGGGTCGCCTTGAGTCCCGTGTTCTTGAGTTCGTCGATGTTGGTCATGGTGTCTGTTGGTACCGCAAGAGACTAAAAGTTCGGCCAAGGCCCAGCCGCTACAATGGCCCGATCATATCGTCCACGCCCTATCCATGCTTGAATCCTCCTGCCTGCGCCTGACCCTGCTGCCACTGGTTTTGCTGATGGGCGGTTTGACGGCATGCTCCAGTACGCCAGCATCCAAAAGCTGGATGGACACCATTTCGCCGTATCGATTTGACCGTGTCCAGGGCAATGTGATTACGCGTGAACAGGTCTCCGCTTTGAAGCCTGGCATGCCACGCAACACGGTCAAAGATATTCTCGGCACCCCCTTGTTGGCCAGCCTTTTCCATGCGGATCGCTGGGATTATGTTTTCACCTATTCGCGCCAGGGTGCAGAGTCGCAGTCACGTCATGTGACGGTATTCTTCAAGGGCAATAACCTGGATCGTTTCGAGGCGGATGATCTGCCCACCGAGGCAGAGTTTGTCGCCACACTCAAGTCCATGACCAAGATTGAGAAACTGCCGGCCATGTCCGCGTCGGAAGAAAGCTTGAAAAAGTTCCCTCCCCCGACCAGCATAGCCCCGCAGTCGCCCGAGACGTTCAAGGCGCCATCCGACTATCCGCCGCTTGAGCCGGCAGCCAAATAAGTTCGAAGTACGCGGACCTTTGGCTTTTTGACAGGAACGGGACTATGACCCACAGAATCGCAGTGGCCGGAGCGTCCGGCCGTATGGGGCAGATGCTGATTGATGCCATCCGCGCGGCAGACGATTGCCGCCTGAGCGGAGCGCTGGATATTGCGTCGAGCCCCGCCATCGGCAAGGATGCCGGCTCTTTCTCGGGCCAACCCACCGGCGTGTTGATCACACCGGATTTGCACCTCGGCCTGTCTGACAGCCAGGTGCTGATTGACTTCACGCGGCCCGAAGGTACGTTGGAACACATCAAGGTCTGTCGCGAACTCGGCGTGGCTTTGGTGATCGGCACCACCGGCTTTACCGAGGCGCAAAAGGCCGTCATCGCCGAGGCGTCCAAGGACATTGCCATCATGATGGCGCCTAACATGAGCGTGGGAGTCAACGTCACGCTCAAGCTGCTGGAGATGGCGGCCAAAGCACTGTCCACCGGCTATGACATCGAAATCATCGAAGCGCACCACCGCCATAAGGTCGATGCGCCTTCCGGCACCGCGCTCAAAATGGGCGAGGTGATTGCCGATGCGCTGGGGCGCGATCTGAAGGACTGTGCGGTCTATGCCCGTGAGGGCGTAACCGGCGAGCGCGATCCGTCGTCCATCGGCTTTGCGACCATTCGCGGCGGCGACATTGTCGGTGACCATACGGTGTTGTTTGCGGGAACCGGCGAGCGCATCGAGATCAGTCACAAGTCATCGAGTCGCGCCACCTATGCCCAGGGCAGTTTGCGCGCGGTACGCTTTTTGGCGGACCAAAAGACCGGCCTGTTCGACATGTTTGACGTGCTGGGACTGAAGTGAGTGCGCTTGACCTGCTGATGCACCGCGATACGGTCAGCAGCGTCGTGGCATTTCTGCTGTTGGCCATGTCGGTGGGCAGTTGGGTGGTGTTGCTCTGGAAGGGTTGGCTGTTGCAACGTGCGACACGCGATGTCGGACGAAGCACCCAGGCTTTTTGGCAGGCTGCGACCTATGAAGACGGCCTGACCGTGGTGAAGGCCATGGACCGTGAACTCCTGTTAACTCCCTTGATTGAAGCCGCGCAGGTGACGCCAACCGGCAATCTGGCGGCGGCGGGTGAGCGTTCGCAACAACTCACCCGCGTGTTACGCGATGCCTTGCATGGCGTGCTGCACAAACTGCAGGCGGGTCAAGTGCTGCTCGCCACAGTGGGCTCCACGGCACCTTTTGTTGGTTTGCTGGGTACCGTCTGGGGCATTTACCACGCACTGCTGGGAATCGCAGGTGCCGGTCAGGTCAGTATCGAGAAAATCTCTGGCCCGGTGGGAGAGTCCCTGATCATGACCGCCGCGGGCTTGGCCGTGGCCATTCCTGCCGTACTGGGTTACAACATTCTGGGACGTTTTATAGGCCGCATTGAAGCCGACCTGGAAGGCTTCGCCCGCGACCTGCGGGAACTGTTGCTGACGCAAAAGCCATGAGCACGGGTAGCGCGGCAAGCGTGGAGGCCATAACCCCATGAGCTTCGGTCGGTTGGAGCGGTCACAAACTGCAAAGCCCATGAGCGACATCAACATGACGCCGCTGATCGACGTGATGCTGGTGCTCCTGGTGATCTTCATCATCACCGCGCCGTTGTTGGTCAGTTCGGTGCGGGTGGATCTGCCCAAGGCGTCCGGTACTTCCGCCTCCAATGCGCCCAAATTTGTTGAACTCACGATTGACCACGCGGGTACCGTTTTTCTGAACGATGCAGCGCAGACGCCTGAAGGCCTGGCCAGTGCGTTGGAAAAAACGGCCAAAGCCAATGCCGACGCTGAAGTCCGCCTGCGCGCCGACACCACCGTGCCCTACGGCCGTGTGGTTGAAGTCATGGGTGTGGCGCAAAAAGCAGGTTTGAGCCGGATCGGTTTTGTCGCCGACGCGCCGGAAACCTCCAAGCCCTGATAGCAGTTTCCTTTCGAACTATTGGCCATCTTTGTGCCTGCAATGAAGGCCCGCTACGCTGCGCCTAAAATCACCACAAGCTCCTTCTCTGGCGGCTCTTTAGCCGCACCACACTCCATGCAAGACAAATACCAGCACCTCGACGTCGAAAAAGCCGCACAGACCCATTGGGCTCAGCCCCTTTGGGACGGCCGCAATGCCTACAAGGTGATTGAAAACGCCCTCGACGCCCAGGGTCAGCCGCGCAAGAAGTTTTATGCCTGCTCGATGCTGCCGTACCCCAGCGGCAAGCTGCACATGGGCCATGTGCGCAACTACACCATCAACGACATGCTGGCGCGCTACCTGCGCATGAACGGCCACAACGTGCTCATGCCCATGGGCTGGGACGCGTTTGGCCTGCCAGCGGAAAACGCGGCGCTGAAGAACAATGTGCCACCTGCCAAGTGGACGTATGAAAACATCGCCTACATGAAGACGCAGATGCAGGCCATGGGTCTGGCAGTCGACTGGAGCCGGGAGGTAGCCACCTGCGACCCCACCTACTACAAGTGGAACCAGTGGCTGTTTCTCAAAATGCTGGAAAAAGGCATTGCCTACCGCAAGACGCAGGTCGTCAATTGGGATCCGGTAGACCAGACCGTGCTGGCCAACGAGCAGGTGATTGACGGCAAGGGCTGGCGCACCGGCGCAACTGTCGAGAAGCGCGAGATTCCCGGCTACTACCTGAAGATCACCGACTACGCGCAGGAACTGCTGGACCACGTGCAGATGGGCAATGAAAAGGCCACACTGAATGGCTGGCCTGACCGTGTGCGCCTGATGCAGGAAAACTGGATCGGCAAGAGCGAAGGCGTGCGTTTTGCTTTTACCCACAATATCCGCGGCGCGGACGGTGCACTCATCGGCGCATCGGAAGACACGTCTGCCGGCGCGTCGGGTCGCATGTATGTGTTCACCACCCGCGCCGACACCATCATGGGCGTGACCTTTTGCGCCGTTGCACCCGAGCACCCGCTGGCTGTGCACGCGGCGCTGGCGAATCCCAAACTGGCCGCCTTCATTGAAGAGTGCAAGGCCGGAGGCACCACCGAGGCCGAACTGGCCGTCAAGGAAAAACTTGGCATGCCCACCGGGTTGCAGGTAACGCATCCGTTGACGCACCGCCCAGTGGATGTCTGGGTTGGAAATTACGTGCTCATGGGCTACGGCGACGGCGCCGTTATGGGTGTGCCCGCGCACGATGAGCGCGATTTCGCCTTTGCCAAAAAATACGGCATTCCCATCCATGATGTGGTGCATATTGACGGGCTGGTGTACGACCACAGTCAGTGGCAAGAGTGGTACGCCGACAAGCAACGCGGCGTCACCGTCAATTCGGATGTTTACAGCGGTCTGTCCTATAAGGAAGCGGTCGACGCCGTAGCCGCTGCGCTGCGGGCCCACGGCCTGGGTGAGAAGAAAACCACCTGGCGCTTGCGCGACTGGGGTGTCAGCCGCCAGCGCTATTGGGGCACGCCTATCCCCATCATTCATTGTGAAGAACACGGTGCTGTGCCGGTACCTGAAAAAGACCTGCCGGTGGTGCTGCCGCAGGACTGCGTTCCCGATGGTTCGGGTAATCCGCTGCACAAGCACGAAGGCTTTCACGCCGGTGTGGTGTGTCCGGTGTGCGGCAAGCCTGCCCGCCGCGAGACCGACACCATGGACACCTTTGTCGACAGCTCCTGGTACTTCATGCGTTATTGCGACCCGAGCAACATCGAAAAGATGGTGGCCGACGGTACGGATTACTGGATGGCCGATCAGACCAAGGCCACCGGCGGCAGCGGCATGGACCAGTACATCGGCGGCATCGAGCACGCCATCCTGCACTTGCTTTATGCACGCTTCTGGACCAAGGTGATGCGTGACCTGGGGCTGGTCAAGATTGACGAACCCTTCACCAAACTGCTGACCCAGGGCATGGTGCTGAATCACATCTACTCGCGTCGGACCGAAAAGGGCGGCAAAGACTATTTCTGGCCATCCGATGTGGAGCATGTGTTGGATGACAGCGGCAAGGTCATCGGTGCCAAGCTCAAGAACGTGGCCGATAGTGGCGATGGCCGCCTGCCCGTTGGCACTGCGATTGAGTATGAGGGCGTGGGCACGAT
>CAIQEX010000413.1 GCA_903870955.1 uncultured beta proteobacterium | reverse complement strand
TATGCCGCCCTGCGTCTGGGTCACTTCGGCGCCAAATTGCACAGGAGCACGGACCAGGGTGCCAGTTGGACGCAGGTGACTTCGCCCGCCTTTCCGCCCAAGCCACAGAGCGGACCTTTGGCCGAAGACACAACACCGTGGAATGTAGAAATGGTCTGGAGTCTTGCCGCAGGCGGTGCTGATCAGCCCGGCACCCTGTGGGCCGGTTGTATGCCGGCGGGCCTGTTCAAATCCGAGGACGGCGGCCAAAGTTGGGCGCTGAACAAACCGCTGTGGGAAGACCCGCGCCGCCTGCAATGGATGGGTGGCGGCAATGACTATCCCGGTATGCACTCGCTGCTGCTGGACCCGCGCGATGCCAATCACATTCGGGTCGCCATCTCCTGCGGTGGCGTGTGGACCAGCCTGGATGGTGGCGCAAACTGGGAACTGACCGCTGACGGCATGAAGGCCGACTACCTGCCCGAAGGCAGCCTGCAAGACCCCAACGCGCAGGATCCGCACCGCATGGTGCAGTGTCAATCGCATCCGGATGTGCTCTGGGTGCAGCACCATTGCGGGTTGTACCGCTCCACGGACGGGGGACGCTTCTGGCAGGGAATCCCGGCGCCGTCGCCCTCGGGCTTTGGCTTTGCGGTGGTCTGCGACCCGCAAGATCCTTTGCGTGCCTGGTTCGCACCGGGCAAGTCCGACATGCACCGCTATCCCGTGGACGGAAAAATGGTCGTCAACCGCACCGATGACGGTGGCAAAAGTTTCAAGATGCTGGACCATGGCCTGCCCAGTGCCGATGCCTATCACCTGGTGTACCGCCACAGCATGGATCTGGCGCCTGACCGCCAGACCCTGGCGCTGTCATCGACCACGGGAGGTCTGTGGATCAGTTCCGACGCGGGCGATCACTGGCACTGTGTTTCGCGCGATTTACCGCCGGTTGCAGCGCTGGGATGGGTTCGGGTCTGAAGACTGCGAAACCGGGGCTGTGAAATGGGATATAAAGAAAAATATTTCCATTTCCCAGAAAAATCAAAATACCCATGGCAACTTCGACTCCCCCACGCCCCACGGCCGACCAGACCATCAAGCGCATCTCCAGCGAGTACGACTCGCTGAGCAAGCAGCTCAAGGTCATCGCCCTGCATATTGAAAAGAACCGCGACCACGTCGGCATTGAGGGCATTCAGGAACTGGCCAGCCAGTGTGGCGTACAGCCCTCGGCCGTGGTGCGCTTTGCCAAGCATTTTGGCTTCTCGGGCTTTAGCGAATTGCAGGCCATCTTTCGTGACAACCTGTCGCGTCAGTTGGCACCTAGTCGCAACTACAAGGCCCGCATTCGGGACCTGATCGAGTCCGGGTCCAACAACCTGTCCAGCGTCGACATTGCCAAAGAATTTCTGGCCGGCAGCGTGGCTGGCATGCACGAACTCGAAAGCAGTCTGGACGCCTCGGTCCTCAAGAAAGCGGTGGACATGCTGGCTGCCAGCGACTGCATTTGGGTCGCCGCTTCGCGCCGCTCGTTTCCGATTGCTGCTTACCTGG
>CAIQEX010000412.1 GCA_903870955.1 uncultured beta proteobacterium | reverse complement strand
GCCACGCAAGCCAAGGCGGTTGGAAAGAAGATTTTGCAGGCGTTGAACAAGCCCTACCTGCTGGTGGGGCATGAGTATCGCAATACGCCCAGCATCGGCGTCACTCTGCTCGACGATCCGCAGCAGTCGATAGAGGACATCTTGAAGCAGGCGGACATTGCGATGTACCAGGCCAAGAAGTCTGGCAGGAACACCTTGCAGTTTTTTGATCCACGCATGCAGGAGGCCATCAACACCCGGGTTGCTGTTGAAAAAGAGTTGCTCAGCGCCATCGAGCGCAGCGAGTTCGAATTGCACTACCAGGCGCAGGTGGACGCCAACGGCAAGATTCTGGGTGCGGAGGCACTTATCCGCTGGAACCATCCGAGGCAAGGCATTGTCGCGCCAGACAAGTTCATTCCCCTGGCCGAAGAGACCGGACTGATCTGGCCGATTGGTGCATGGGTTTTCGAGGCCGCCTGTGCGCAGCTAAAGGCCTGGCAGCAGCATGAAACGGCGCGCGATTTAGTGCTTGCGGTGAATGTCAGCGTGAAACAGTTACAGCACGAAGATTTTGTGCAACTGGTGAAGTCGATTGTGGAGCGATTTCAAATCAATCCCTACCGGCTGAAACTGGAATTGACCGAGAGCATGCTGGTCGAAAACGTGGAGGAAACGATAGCCAAAATTGAAGAACTCAGAGCCCTGGGAATCCGCTTTTCGTTGGACGATTTCGGCACCGGGTATTCGTCATTGCAGTACCTGAAGAAAATTCCTTTGGACCAGTTGAAGATCGATCAGTCTTTCGTGCGGGGTATCGAGACAGACCGGCATGACCGGGACATCGTGCGCACGGTGATCGCCATCGCGCAAAGTATGGATTTGGATGTCATCGCCGAGGGTGTCGAGACCGAAGGGCAGTTGCATGTGCTGATGGACCGAGGTTGCAACAGTTACCAGGGATATCTCTTTGGCAAACCGCTACCGATTGCGCAATTCGAGCAGTACCTCTAGCACGTCAATTCTTTGCGGGCCAAAACTATGAACCGTCGATTGTTAGATCCTTATGAGTTGGGCGGCGCTGCGCTTGAACTGGATGTGCAGGAAAGTGATTTTCCAGGTGCTTTCTGGGAGTTCCAAAGACTCTCGGAACAGCAGAATATGCAGTTCTCCGACACGCTTCCCCACCCATTTGCCAGCCCGGTGACGTCCCCTCTAAAGCCGCCTGTAGAGCGGCCCATCGGCAGGGCCAAAACCCGGCCAACCGAACTGGCGCAAGGCCCATTCCGTGTTCCGCTGACTGGCATTGCGGCGATGGACTTTGAACATGAACAACTGATGCGGCAACTGGAGCGTATTTGCAAAGCGCCCAATCTGGAGGTTGCCCTCGATGACATGGAAAAATTTATCAAAGCCTGGAAGCTGCACCATCTGCATGAAGAGCAGCATATGCAGGCAAAGCACTTTCCAGAATGGGCGGCGCATGAAGAGCAGCACGCACGGCTGATGGATAAATACCTATTTGTACGAGACGAAGCGCAGAACCCTGAGGGAGATTTAAATTCGGTAACCGCCTACGTCGACATCGTTGCACGGCTGGTGGTGGACCACATAGCAAGCTGGGACATGCAGTATGTGAGATGGGGCAAGACCCATCCGGGTTGAGTGTCCGGTTCTTTGGTCGTAGTTCTCCTTTTTAAGAGGAGTTTTGTACGATGGAGTGTGTGGTGCTCTGAAAAATGCCTGTCAAAATCTGAAAAAAATGGAGGCAAAAATATGCAGGCGAATAATATTTTGCGGGACCGCAAAGACACCGAGCGGGTGATTGATTTTCGCGTTGTACCGATAATTCGTGGCGGTTTTGGCGTCTACGCCGACGCAGTTTTGATCGTCTTTCACGAAGATCAAGCAGAAGCCGAGGCCCACTGCCTGCGCCTACGCCTTCAACAAACGCAGGAATCCTAGTTGCCGTTTGCAGCGATATTCAGGCACTCAACTTCTGCGCCAACCAGCGGCACACGTCGCTGTCCTT
>CAIQEX010000411.1 GCA_903870955.1 uncultured beta proteobacterium | reverse complement strand
GGACACCATTGCCTCGGTCGGTACGGACGCCAGCAACGCCATGAGCCTGACCCTCAAAAGCGGCAGCAGCATCAAGTACGACGCCATCAAATCCATTCTGTAACCTGACACTAGGACCGCATCATGAGCTTTCAAACAGGACTCTCCGGCCTCAACGCCTCCAGCCAAAGCCTGGACGTAATTGGCAACAACATCGCCAACGCCAACACGATTGGCATGAAGGCTTCACGGGGCGAATTTTCCGACCTGGTGGCTTCGGCCATCGGCGCAGGCGGCACGGCCAACACAGCGGGCATTGGATCCGCCGTGGCGACGATTTCGCAGAACTTCAGCCAGGGCAATATCAACATTACAGGCAACAGTCTGGATGTGGCCATCAACGGCGGTGGTTTTTTTCAGGTCACCAAGACCGACGGCTCGGTTGCCTACAGCCGGGACGGTGAGTTCAAGCTGGACAAGGATGGCAACATCATCACCAACAACGGCGCTTTCCTGATGGGTTACCCCACCGACGTGACAGGTGCGGCCACCAGCCAGACGACGCAAAAACTCGTCATCCCGACCGGCGCACCAATTGCGGCCAAGCAAACCACAAACATCGTCGCGGAGTTCAATCTGGACGCACGGGCCCCCATAGCTGCCTCGGTTACGCCGCCCACGCCACTTTCCACCTATGGCACGTCACTCACGACATTCGACTCCCAAGGTAAACCGATTCCACTGAGCCTGTACTTCCAGCGCATCGACGCCGACCCAACCAGTGCCAACGTCGATCCACTGGCGGTTGCCACCGCGACTCCGACTGACCAGTGGACGGTTTACACCGGCAACGATCCGGCCACTGCCACCCTGGCCGGTGTGCTGTGCTTTAACGCCAGCGGAGCGCTGGATACCACCAACTCCACTTTTCCGGGTGCGGGTTTGACCATCACGCCGCCCCCGCCCAGCATCATTTCTCCGTTTGTAGCCAGCGTGGACGTATCCAAAGTGTCGCAGTACGGCGTCAACTTTGCCATATCCAACCTTTCACAGGATGGCTATACCTCGGGTGAATTCACCGGCCTGAGTATCGATGCCAAAGGTGTGATCACCACCCGCTACTCCAATGGTCAGACCCAGAAGGATGGCGGCATGATTGCGCTGGCCGACTTCCGCAACGTGCAAGGACTTTCCCCCATCGGTTCGGGCGAGTATCTGGAAAGCTTCAAGTCTGGCGCCGCTGTGCTGGGACGACCAACGGTCGGGCGCTTTGGTGAAATGCGCTCCGGCGCAGTGGAAGAGTCGAACGTGGACCTGACGGCCGAGTTGGTCAACATGATGACCGCGCAGCGCAACTACCAGGCCAACGCCCAGACCATCAAAACCCAGGATCAGATCATGTCGACCCTGGTCAACCTGCGTTAAGCACTGAAGCACCATGGACCGCCTGATATACACCGCCATGACGGGAGCAGGAGCTGCCGCCAACCGGCAGGCGATCCTGTCTTCGAATCTGGCCAATGCCTCCACCAATGGCTTTCGCGCCCAGTTGGAAACCTACCGGGCCGTACCGCTCAATGGCGAGGGCTCCAGCACCCGCGTGTTCGCACTGGAAGCGACAGCCGGCTTTCTGGATTTGCCGGGCCAGGCCCAGCAAACCAACCGCGCGCTCGACGCCATGACCACCGACAAAAGCTGGTTTGCCGTGCAGGGCCTGGATGGCGAGGAAGCCTATACGCGCAATGGCAGTTTCGAAGTCACCGCCGATGGCACGCTCAAGACGGCCAATGGTCTGACGGTGTTATCCAGTGGTGGGTCACCGATCACCGTACCGCCAGGTGCCGATGTGACGCTCAGCAACGACGGCAGCATCAGTGCCAAAGTGGCCAACCAACCCATCAGCGTGCTGGGCAAGCTCAAGCAGGTCACGCCCAACGGGGAAGACCCACTGAAGCGCGGCGATGACGGTTTGTTCCGCACCTATTCCGGCAACCCACTGGACAACGACGACACGGCGCGCCTGCATGTCGGCGTGCTCGAAGGTTCCAACGTGAACGTCATTGAAACCATGGTCGGGATGATTCAGACCGCACGCCAGTTTGAAGCCCAGACCCGGCTGATGACCAGCGCCGAAGCCAATGACCGCTCGGCTGCACAACTGTTGGGCCTGCAGGGCTAACCCACAAATAATTAGGAAGCATCATGATCAACTCGCTCTGGATCTCCAAGACCGGCATGGAAGCCCAGCAAATGCAGCTGGACGTGATTTCCAACAATCTGGCCAACGTCTCGACCAACGGCTTCAAGAAAGCCCACGCCGTGTTCGAAGACCTGATGTACCAGAACCTGCGCCAAGTCGGCTCCAACACGGCCGAGCAAAGCACCTTGCCCACCGGTCTGCAGGTGGGCTTGGGTGTGCGCACGGTCGCCACCAGCCGCAACTTTGCCCAGGGCAGCATGCAGCAGACCAGCAACAACATGGATGTGGCGATTCAGGGCAACGGCTTTTTCCAGGTCACCATGCCCGATGGCACCACCGGTTACACGCGGGATGGTTCGTTCCAGCTCGACAGCCAAGGCCGCATGGTGAACGCCAATGGTCTGTTGGTGCAGGGTGGCATCACCGTACCCAGCAATGCCACCAACCTGTCGGTGGCGGCCAACGGCACGGTCACGGCCAGCATCCCGGGCACCACCGCACCGCAAACGATTGGCACGATTACGCTGGCCAGCTTTGTCAACCCGGCCGGCCTGGAGCCACGCGGACAGAACGTGTACTCTGAAAGCGCGGCCTCGGGTCAACCCAATGCCGGCACCGCTGGGGCCAACGGTCTGGGTACCGTCATGCAGGGCTTTGTCGAAACCTCGAACGTGAACGTGGTGCAGGAACTGGTCAGCATGATCCAGACCCAGCGCGCCTACGAAATGAATTCCAAAGCCATCCAGACCTCTGACCAGATGCTGCAAAAGCTCGGCCAGTTGTAAGCACTGGCGTTCCAATAGAAGACTGAGGCAAGCCATGAAACGCGACACAAGCCAATGGATACACCGCAGCGCCGTAGCGGCGGCGGTATTGCTGTGCGCGGCCTGTGCACCCTTGCCGCAAAAGGTGGTGGTGGATTTCGCTGAGCCCAAGGTCACGCCCGCGCCCGCGGCGCCGGTGAGCGCCACGCACAAGCCGGCGTCTGGCAGCCTCTTTCATACCAGCAGCTATCGCCCCGCTTTTGAAGACAGCCGGGCGCGACTGCTCGGCGACATCGTCACCATTCAGATTGTGGAAAGCCTGTCCGCCAGCCAGGTCACGGCGTCCACCGTCAATCGCAATACCTCCAGCGACACCAGCATCACGCCGCCCCTGCCGGGCCTCATTGGTGTGGACCTGCTGAACCTGAACATGGCGGCCAAGACCAACAACGACTTTTCCGGCAAGGGCGGAACGACCGCGGCCAACACCTTTACCGGCTCCATCACCACCACGGTGATCGAGGTGCTATCCAATGGCAACCTGGTGGTGGCCGGGGAGAAACAGATTGGCGTCAACCAGAACGTGGATGTGATGCGCTTCTCTGGCACGGTGGACCCGCGCCTGCTGCAACCCAACAACATCATCAGTTCGACCCAGGTGGCCAACGTACGGGTGGAATCCAAAGGCCGGGGTGCCCAGGGTGAAGCACAAACAGTTGGCTGGTTATCCCGCTTCTTTTTGAGCTTTAACCCGTTCTAAAGTTCCTCAGAATTGTGCCGAGGGGTAAAGGATCCGGTCGGATCCCCCCAATTACCGGTTCGGCACATGAAAACCCAGACAACAGCGCTACCAGGCACCCGCCAGCATCGGCTGCTGAAGTCATGGCTGCTTGTGGGTATCACCGTTTTCAGCCTGGCTTTTGCAACCGCCTCAGAGGCGGCCCGCATCAAGGAAATCGCCTCGATTGAGGGCGTTCGCAGCAACCAGTTAACCGGCTTTGGCCTGATCGTGGGCCTGGACGGCACCGGCGACCAGACCACGCAAATGCCCTACACCACCCAGGGCCTGTCCAACTACATGCGCCAACTCGGCATGACCCTGCCCAGCGCGCAACTCAGCCAGTTGCAGATGAAAAACGTGGCCGCGGTGCTGGTCACAGCCCAGTTGCCGGCCTTTGCCCGGCCGGGGCAAACACTGGACATCAACGTGTCCTCGGTCGGCAACGCCAAATCTCTCAAGGGCGGCACGCTGATTGCCACGCCACTCAAAGGCGCCGATGGCGAGGTCTATGCCATGGCCCAGGGCAATCTGATTGTGGCCGGTGCGGGCGCCTCCAGTGGCGGTAGCAAGGTCACAGTCAACCACCTGAGCGTGGGCCGCATCCCCGATGGTGCCCAGGTCGAGCGCGCAGTGCCCACCTCGCTGCAGGAAGGCAGCAGCATCAGCCTGAGCCTGAACGCCTCCGACTTTCAGACCGCCCGCAAAGTGGCTGCCGTAGTCAACCAGCGCTTCGGTGCCGGTATCGCCGTGGCACTCGATGGCCGCACGGTGCAGGTGCAAGCCCCGGAAGGCCCGAACGAACGCATCAGTTTTATTGCCGAAATGGAAGAGTTGCCGGTAGAGGCATCGATCCAGGCCGCACGGGTCATCATCAATGCGCGTACCGGCTCGATCGTGTTGAACCAGGCGGTCAGCCTGGGTTCTTGCGCGATTGCCCACGGCAACCTGTCGATCAGCATTTCCAGCACGCCCTCGGTCAGCCAGCCCGGTGCACT
>CAIQEX010000410.1 GCA_903870955.1 uncultured beta proteobacterium | reverse complement strand
TGGCCTCGCCCTTGGCGCTGCAGTCGCGCGCACTGCTCATCAATGAGATTGCCATCGTTGCTTTGTTTGCCGTTTCGCTCGATTTGATTCTGGGATTCACGGGCATCGTGTCCTTGGGTCACGCCGCATTTTTTGGCATGGGTGCCTACGTGGCGGCGCTGTTTGCCAAATTGGTGATGCCCGATCCATTGGTCGGGTTGGCGGTGGCTATGGGCGTCGCCACGCTGTTGGGGGCCGTGTGCAGCATGACCATCATCCGGGGCAGCGATCTGACGCGCCTGATGGTGACGCTGGGCGTGGGTCTGATCCTCGCCGAACTCGCCAACAAACTGGACTGGTTGACCGGTGGTGCCGACGGACTGCAAGGCGTGGTCATGGGGCCGTTGTTGGGCCGCTTTGAGTTTGATCTGTACGGGCAGACGTCGGCGACCTATTCACTCTGCATTTTGTTCGTCCTGTTTGTGTTGGCGCGGCATCTGGTGAACTCGCCGTTTGGCGCCACGCTCAAGGCGATTCGCGACAACCGGTTGCGCGCCATGGCGATTGGTATTCCGGTGACCCAGCGCATTGCCGTGGTCTACACCATTGCCGCCGGCATGGCTGGGGCAGCCGGTGCCCTGCTGGCGCAGACCAGCGGTTTTGCCTCGCTGGATGTGTTTGAGTTTCACCGCTCGGCTGACGTGATGCTGGTGCTGGTGGTCGGTGGCACGGGTTGGCTCTATGGCGGTGTCGCCGGGGCGCTGGTCTTTACCCTGCTGCAAAACTTCATCTCGTCCATCACGCCGCAGTACTGGACGTTCTGGATTGGTTTGTTCCTGGTGGTCTTGGTGCTGGTCGGGCGCGAGCGCCTGTTGCGCCCCTGGACCTGGTTCGGGCGTGGAGGGCGGCCATGATCGACCCGACACAAAACCCGGTGGTGCTCAGCGCGCAGGGGCTGATCAAGCGCTTTGGCGGCATTACTGCCACCAACAACGTGACGCTCAATTTGCACCACGGCGCACGCCATGCGCTGATCGGCCCGAACGGTGCCGGCAAGACCACGCTGATCAATTTGCTGACTGGCGTGCTGGCGCCCACAGAAGGACGGATCACGCTCGAAGGGCAGGACATCAGCAACCTGCCGCCGCATCTGCGGGTGCGACGCGGCATGGTCCGCACCTTCCAGATCAACCAATTGTTTGACAGCATGACGCCGCGTGAAACGCTGGCGCTGGTGGTGTCGCAGCAGCGCGGTCTGGGTGGCAAATGGTGGCAGGCGTTGGGTGCCGATGCGGCGGTGAATCGCCGCTGCGATGAACTGCTGGAACAGTTCCATCTGACCAGCGTGATGCACCAGACCACCAACGTGATGGCCTATGGCAAACGTCGCCTGTTGGAGATTGCCATTGCCCTGGCCTGTGAGCCGCGCGTGCTGTTGTTGGACGAGCCGGTTGCCGGTGTGCCGGCCGGTGAGCGCGAAGAACTGCTGCAAACCGTGGCGGCGCTACCCGCTGATGTCTCCATTCTTTTGATCGAACACGACATGGACCTGGTCTTCAGCTTTGCCAACCGCATGACGGTGCTGGTCAACGGCACGGTGCTGACCGAAGGCACGCCGGACGAAATCGCCTCTGACCCTCAAGTCAAAGAGGTGTATCTGGGCCACGGCGAAGGAGCACAGCACCATGGCTGATCTGCTGCGCATAGAAAATTTGAGTGCCGGTTACGGCGAAGCAGTGGTGCTGACCGGCATCAATGTGTCCATCGCCGAAGGCCAGACCCTGGCCCTTCTGGGCCGCAACGGCACGGGCAAGACGACGCTGATCAACACCATTGCGGGTGCCACGCGCCAGCACGGTGGCAGCATCACCTTGGGTGGCGTGGCCCTGCACAAACTCCCCGCGCATGAACGCGCTGCGGCTGGCATTGGCTGGGTGCCGCAGGAACGCAACATCTTCAAGTCGCTCACCGTCGATGAGAACCTGACCGCCGTGGCGCGCCCGTCGCGCAGCGGCAGCAAGAACCCGCAGTGGACACCGGCACGGGTTTACGAAATGTTCCCGCGCCTGGCCGAGCGCAAGAACAACCTCGGCACGCAACTCAGCGGTGGTGAACAGCAGATGCTGGCCGTGGGACGCGCGTTGGTGCTCAACCCCAGCATCCTGTTGCTGGACGAACCGCTGGAAGGTTTGGCGCCGATCATCGTGCAGGAGTTGTTGCGCGCCATCCGCCGCATCACCCAGAGTGAAGGCTTGGCCGCCATCATCGTGGAGCAGCATCCCCAAGCCATTCTGGCGATTTCCGACACCGCCGCGGTGCTCGACCGTGGCACCGTGGTGCACAGCGACACGGCCGATAACCTGTTGGCACAGCCCGAGCTGCTGGACAAGTTGCTGGGTGTGGCGCGTTAGTCTGGCAAACCAGTGTGAAATGGCTTGCCGCGCCACTATCCCGGTTGAACCGCGTGCTGAAGGACTTCCGCAACCCACTGGTTCAGGCTTTTACCTGCTGCCTGTGCAGCAATTAGAGCGCGTCCATGTGTTTCTGGTGGCAGCCGCAGAAGTAGTTTTCCTGAGGCGGGCTTTTCAGGATGGATTCCGTCCTTCTTGCACTCGGCAAGATAATCCTTCACTGCGAGTTCGAACTCAGATCGGAGTTCTGTAACGGTCTCACCATGAAAGCTGATGATGCCGTGGATACCCAAAATGCGTCCGACAAAAATATTGTCCCGCTCATCGTATTCCACGCGGGCCGTATAGCCCTTGAAGGTCATTGTGTTCATATTTGTACTCCTGCGCGCTCCAGCAATTCTCGCGCTTCCTCAACCTGATAGCGCTTGGCCTCTTTTCCCGGATGCGGTCTATGGCAGCGCCACTGTTCACCTTTCAGTTCGATCTTGACTCTGGACCCCTCTCGTTCGGTCACGATTCCACCCAAGGCGCTCACCAGCGCCTCAATATCTGCAAAAAGAATGCTTGCCGATGTGGGGCGCGAGAAGATCGCCGCGAGCGTTTTGCGTTGCTTCGTATTCACCATAAAATGATATCAATAAGTGATATCAAATGCAACCCGAATTACAAAACACTGGCGCGTGACGAATTGCCTTTCAGGAATACCCCTCAATCGCCGACTTCACCACATCCGCCACCAGCGCCTGCACGCCCTTGTGCGTCTCGGTGCTGGGGCGGCGCGCGGAGGTGACCAGCATCAACTCGCACACCAATTGCGGGCTGTGCAACTTATGGGTGGAGAAGGTGTGCGGTTTCTGGAAGTTGCTCAGGGTGTAGGGCGGCAACACGGCGAAACCCAGACCTTCGCCCACCAGTTCCAGAATGGCGTTCAGCCCATCCACCTCCAGCACGATTTGCGGCTTGCTGCGCAAATGGTCCAGTTCGGTGTCGATCAGGATGCGAAACGCATTCGGGCGGCTGGGTGCGATCAACGGTAAATTGGCCAGTACGGAGAGCGGCATCTCGGCCTTCAACTCCAACCCCGGCATGCGCTTGATGCTGGCCTCCGAGGCGATGAGCACCAGCGTTTCGCGGTGCAATACGCGGGTCTCGATTTCGGGCGAGTGCGGTGTGTTGTAGAGCACGGCCATATCCAGCCGGCCGGAACGCAAGCCCTCGTTCATGACCACCGAGAAGCCTTCGGTCAAAGTCAGTCGGGCATTGGGCAGGCGTTTGCGAAATTCCCTTGTCAGTGGAACGGTGATGAGCTTGGACAAACTCGGTGGAAGTCCGATGGAGACATGGCCGCCCAACGAACCCCGCGTGGATTCCAGGTCTTCCCGCGCCAAGGCCACTTGGTGCAATATCCCGCGTCCATGTTCCAGCAACACCAGTCCGGGCTCGGTCAATGTCACACCCCGGCCATTGCGGAGCAAAAAGGTCTGGCGCAGTTCCACTTCCAGTTGGCGCACGTGGCGGCTCAACAGTGGTTGCGGGATGCCCAAAGCAGCGGCTGCGCGGGTGAAACTGCCCAGTTCTGCGACGCGTACAAAGGATTCGATCTGCTTCAGGTCCATGATTTTTCTCGGTATATCTGTGGAATAGCTATACGATTTATTTATAACAGCTAGTGGGCACCCATGCACCACAAGGCAGGGGAAGTCCCTAGAATTTCCGCATGCAAACCGTGCCCCCACCCGCGACCCAACCCGTTCTCAAAGGCATTTCGTCGATGGCGACGCGTCAGTTGCTGAAGGAGTTGCTGGCGCTCTACGCAGACCAGGGTGGTTGCACCCTGCAACTCGAGTCTGTGGGCGGCGTGGACGCGGCCAAGCGGGTGCAGGCGGGTGAGGCCTTTGACATCGTTTTTCTGGCCAGCGACGCCATTGACAAGCTGGTCGTTGCGGGGCATCTCGACGCCAGCAGCAAGATTGATCTGGCCGATAGCGGCGTGGCCATGGCGGTGCGCGCTGGCGCCGCCAGGCCCGATATTGCTTCGGCCGAGGCCGTGCGTGCGACTGTGCTGGCCGCCAGGAACCTCAGTTATTCCACCGGCCCCAGTGGTGTGGCGCTAGCCAAGTTGTTCGAGGCCTGGGGCATTGCCGATCAAATCAAGGACCGTATCGTGACTGCGCCTCCCGGGGTGCCGGTTGGCAGTCTGGTAGCCCGGGGTGAAGTGGAATTGGGCTTTCAGCAACTCAGTGAGCTGATACATCTGGAGGGCATTGAGTTGTTGGGCAACTTGCCCGACGCCATCCAGATCACCACAACCTTCTCGGCCGCCATCGGCAATGGTTCTGCGCACAAGGAGGCTGCCCGGGCGCTGCTGACCTTTCTGGCTTCCGAGCAGGCCGCAGCAGCCATCCGACGTCAGGGCATGGAACCCGCCAGCCACTAAGCCGACACCCAAATACAAACAAAAAGGAGACCCATGAAAAAACCATTGATCATCGACTGTCACGGTCACTACACCACGGCACCCAAGGCGTTGGAGAACTGGCGCAATGCCCAGATCGCCGGTATCAAAGACCCGGCCAGCATGCCCAAAGTGTCCGACCTGAAAATCAGCGATGACGAACTGCGCGAAACCATCGAGCTGAACCAGTTGCGTTTGATGAAAGAGCGCGGCAGCGACATCACGCTGTTCTCGCCGCGTGCCAGTTTCATGGCCCACCACATTGGCGACTTCCATGTGTCGAGCACCTGGGCGGCGATTTGCAACGAGCTCTGCTATCGCGTGAGCCAGTTGTTCCCCGACAACTTTGTGCCAGTGGCCATGCTGCCGCAAAGCCCCGGCGTGGACCCGGCCACCTGCATTCCCGAACTGGAAAAGTGCATCAAGGAATATGGCAATGTGGGCATCAACCTGAACCCGGACCCGAGCGGTGGCCACTGGACTTCGCCCCCTTTGAGCGACAAGCACTGGTACCCCATTTACGAGAAGATGGTGGAGTACGACATTCCCGCCATGATCCATGTGAGCACCAGCTGCAACGCCTGCTTTCACACCACCGGCGCGCACTACCTGAACGCCGACACGACCGCCTTCATGCAGTGCCTGACCAGCGATCTGTTCAAGGAATTCCCGACGCTGCGTTTCCTGATTCCGCATGGCGGCGGTGCCGTGCCCTACCACTGGGGCCGCTTCCGGGGACTCGCGCAAGAGCTCAAGAAGCCGCTGCTGGAAGAGCACCTGCTGAACAACATTTTCTTTGACACCTGCGTCTACCACCAGCCCGGTATCGACCTGCTTAACACCGTCATTCCGGTGAAGAACGTGCTCTTTGCCTCCGAGATGATTGGCGCCGTGCGCGGTATCGATCCGCAGACCGGCAACTATTTTGATGACACCAAGCGCTACATCGAATCGTCGAAGATTTTGAGCGATGCGGATCGCTTCCAGATTTATGAAGGCAATGTGCGCCGCGTGTTCCCGCGCCTCGATGCCGCTCTCACGCAAAAAGGAATTTGAGCATGTACGAACTCGGAATCGTTAAACGCAATATCAACCGCGCCGACAAAGCTGCGGTCGAAAAGCTGGGCCGCTTCGGCGTCGCCACCATCCACGAGGCCATGGGTCGCGTCGGTTTGATGAAGACCTATATGCGCCCCATCTACAAGGGCGCGCGCATGTGTGGCACGGCCGTCACGGTGCTGCTGCAGCCCGGTGACAACTGGATGATGCATGTAGCCGCAGAACAGATTCAACCCGGCGACGTGGTGGTGGCAGCCTGCACCACCGACAACTTCGACGGCTTTTTTGGCGACCTGCTGGCCACCAGTTTCCAGGCCCGCGGCGCCATGGGACTGATCATCGACGGCGGTGTGCGCGATGTGGATGAGCTGGAGAAGATGGGCTTCCCCGTTTTCAGCCGCGCCATCAATGCCAAGGGCACCATCAAGGCCACGCTGGGTTCCGTCAACATCGACGTGATCTGCGCCGGTGCGCAGGTCAAGCCCGGTGACGTGGTGATTGCCGATGTCGATGGCGTCGTCGTTGTGCCCGCCGCCCGTGCGCAAGAGGTGGCCGATGCCGCCGAGAAGCGCGAAAGTTTTGAAGGCGAAAAGCGCGAGAAGTTTGCTGCGGGCGTGTTGGGGCTGGATATGTACAAGATGCGTGAGCCGCTGGCGGCTGCAGGTTTGAGGTACATCGACTGAGTCACTTTTCTCGATCAGCATTGGGGCTGCGCAGCCCCAATGCTTCCCGCCAACTTCACTCCAAAACGCTTTATGTCTAAACCTACAACGGGTGACTTCACCAAAACTGCCGGCTGGATGGACTGGTACACCGGCCCGAGCAAGCCGCGCTTCCAGGTGCCTGCAGGCGCGGTGGACGCGCACTGCCACGTGTTCGGCCCCGGTGCTGAATTTCCCTTCGCACCCGAGCGCAAGTACACCCCCTGCGACGCCTCCAAGACCCAGCTCTACGCCTTGCGCGATCACCTCGGCTTTGCCCGTAACGTCGTGGTTCAGGCCACCTGCCACGGTGCCGACAACCGCGCCATGGTCGATGCGCTGATCCACTCCAATGGCAAAGCCCGTGGCGTGGCCACGGTCAAGCGCAGCGTGACCGATCAGGAGATTCAAGCCATGCACGATGCGGGTGTGCGTGGCGTGCGTTTTAACTTCGTCAAGCGCCTGGTGGACTTCACGCCCAAGGACGAGTTGCTGGAAATCGCTGGTCGCATTGCCCAATGGGGCTGGCATGTGGTGATCTACTTTGAAGCGGTGGACCTGCCGGAGCTTTGGGATTTTTTCACAGCCTTGCCGACCACTGTGGTGGTGGACCATATGGGCCGCCCGGATGTGTCGCTGCCGGTGGACGGTCCGCAATTTGCGTTGTTCCAGAAGTTCATGCGTGAACACACCAATGTGTGGAGCAAGGTGTCGTGCCCCGAACGGCTGTCGGTCACCGGCCCCAAGGCCTTGAACGGTGAGCAGAACGCCTACAAAGATGTCATTCCATTTGCCAAACGCATCGTCGAGGAGTTTCCGGATCGCGTGCTGTGGGGCACCGACTGGCCACACCCGAACCTGAAAGACCATATGCCCGATGATGGCCTGCTGGTGGACTTCATTCCGCTCATCGCCACCACTGCGGAACTGCAGCAAAAATTATTGGTGGTCAATCCCATGCGCCTTTACTGGCCCGAAGAGGTGTAAACATGTCATTAGACAAACCGTATCTCGATGTCCCCGGCACCATCATTTTT
>CAIQEX010000409.1 GCA_903870955.1 uncultured beta proteobacterium | reverse complement strand
TGCATGCCCAGCGGGTGTACGTGCGTAAGCGTATGGGTGTTGCCCCAAGTCCAGTCCAGCAGGCTGTCTCCATACAGCTTTCGCAAATGTTGCAAGGTATTGCTCCAGGCAATCCGCACGGTTTCGTAGCGGCTTTCCTTCTGGGGTGTCTTGACGTTGTCCCACCATGGGGAGTCTGCGCTGGCCGCCAGCAAAGGCAATGCATGGTCCAAAATCGGGGAATCCAGCAGATTTTTGAACTGTTGTTCGCCAAGTTCATCTTCAAATACTGCTTTGGCCAGTTCGTAACTGAATTGGCTGAACATGCTGGCCGCCACGCTGTTGGATTCATAACAGCCGTCCCACTTGTGCATCGGTTCCAAAAACGCTTGGTCAACCGGGTCGGTCACCAGTTGCTCCAATAAAGGCAACAGGGGTCCAAGGACCCGTTTTGGATAGTCGTTACAGGTGCTGAGTTGCAGTTTGGTTGCGCTATCTACGTTCCATCGGGTCTTGTCATTTTGCAATGCGTCGTCCAGACGCTTGGCGCGATCGGGCAGCAAATAGTAGCCTGGCACCGGCACCACGCCACCGGGTTGTTGATTCGCTGACACGATGTAACCGCGTGCCGGATTTTCTTCCTGGGGGTTGAAACTGAAGTTGTAATAGCCCCGTTTTTCTGCCTCGCCTTTGGCCGCGTCCAGAATAAATAGCGGGTTAACGCCTTCGGGGCGCTGGGGCAGTTTTGCGGCCGCCCACCAGGCAATGTCACCTTCGGCGTTGGCCCACAGGATGTTCAGGCCAGGCGCATGGATTTGCTCAGCCGCGGCGCGGGCCTTGTCTCGCGTGTCAGCGCGATTGAGTGCATACAGGGCTTCGAGAATCGGATTTTCAGTTTCCAGAAATGCCCACCACATGGCAATCGGCGTGTTGCCAAAATTTTCCTTGAAAGCATCCGTAATGATGGGTCCGTGCGGTCCGTGGCGTAGCGTAAGAACGCTGTCCGGCGCGCCCTTGACCTTGATGGTTTGCGTGTGCTGTTCCAGGTCAACCCACTGACCTGCCTGCCAAACCTGGTTGGCATTGGCAGGATTGACTTTTTCAGCAATCAGGTCGATGTCATCATTGCCAAACATGGTGACGCTCCAGCCGAAGTGGGCATTGTGACCCAGCAGGGCGAGGGGGTTGAGTGCCTGATAGTGACCGTACAGGTCAAAGTTTGGCGTCGTGAGGTGCGCCTCATACCAAATCGCGGGTACTGCAAACCCAATATGCGGGTCACCCGCCAGCAACGGTTTGCCACTCTGTGTTCGCCGACCAGAGATAACCCACGCGTTGCTTCCCTGGAATTCACCAATGCCGGCGGTCTGCAAGGCGTCTCGGCTGACTTCTGCAAGGCGGTTTAGTCCACCCCAGTCATTTTCGCTCAGCGCTAGAACGGATTTTTGTAACCCGACAGGCGTCGTGGTTGGCGTTTCTGTTGGTGCGTTGCTCAGGCTTTTGAGACCGCCTTCTGGATGCCCCTCCACGTCAAACACGTCCAGATATTGGGGCCCCAATTTGTCGCGAATAAAAGTCATCAGCGGTTCGGTTTTGAGTGCCGCGGCAAAGCTGTACGCCATATAGCCGCTCACAGCGGTCACATCTTCCGGAGTGAACTTGCGTTTCGGAATTCCAAGCAGGTCAAATTCCATGGGAACCGGATGTTGCGACTGAAATTGGTTGATACCGTCGAGGTAAGCCATCAGGGTTTGGCTGGCATCACTGCTGGGGTCCATTCGGGCGACCATCTTTTTGGCATGTTCACGCAGCCCCAGCGTACGAAACAGCCGATCCGTGGCCAGCAGCTTGGGGCCGAAAACTTCAGCCAGTTCTCCATTGGCCAGGCGCCGTACGATTTCCATCTGAAATAATCGGTCTTGGGCCTGCACGTAGCCGAGCGCACGGTACAGATCCGCTTCGTCTTCCGCGTGAATGTGCGGCACGCCCCGGTCGTCGTATCGAACCGTCACCGCTGCTGTCAAATGATCCATGCGGATGTTGCCATTGCGCACGGGCAGTTTGGTATGGACATACCAGCCTCCACCCAACCCCACCACGATCAAGAGCAAAACCACAATGGCAGCTATCGTGAGGGCTATTTTCTTCATGCGTTATTTCCGGTGGGCTTGCCCGCTAAGTCTAGCCTGTGATGAACGGGCCAAGACGGTTTTGTGCGGCTGCAAGGCCGCTGCGCACCGCGCCCTCAATCGTTGCGGGATAGGGCCCTGCCACATAGTCCCCACAAACCAGCAAGCCTTCCGCTATATGTTGGTCAGGTCTTCTCAAGTCTGGCGTACAGGCAAAAGTGGCGCGCTTTTCGACCACGGTGGTGACTGGCAAAATTTCCCGATTCTTTAGAAACTCAGCCAATTGGGTGCGGGCTTGTTGCAAAACTTGTTGCTGCAGCGTTGCACGCTCGCCAACGCTGGCACTCACCACAAAGGCCAGTAAGCCGGATGGGCCTCCCAATTGACCTCGGTCAAATACGAACTGAGCCGGGCAGGTTGCGCTACTGCGTAGAGCCAGCATGGGATGGGGCAGGCGCAAGTCGCCCGCCTCGGCATATACGGTGGCAATGTTTTCAAAGCGCAGGCTTGCGGCTTGCGTTGACCAGGCGCGCATGGCACGGACGGTTGCTTCAGGCCCCGTGGCTTTTGCCATTATTTGGCTTGCCACGGTGGATGATGTGGCCCAAATGACGGAATCGAAAGACTGCTCATTGACTTGCCAGGACCCCTCGTGCGCCAGATTTTCCACACGCTGTCCCAAATGCAGGGTTGCCCCGTGCTTATCCAGCCACCCCACGGCGGCGTATGGGAAAAGGC
Source organism: uncultured beta proteobacterium (assembly GCA_903870955.1). Lineage (GTDB taxonomy): Bacteria > Pseudomonadota > Gammaproteobacteria > Burkholderiales > Burkholderiaceae_C > Allorhodoferax. The sequence continues at coordinate 223 of CAIQEX010000409.1, read as the reverse complement.
TCGAAAGATCGGTACACGGAAGCAGCAAATTGGAACTTCCTTTGCCACCTAGCAACGAGTCCTTCAACACGCGCAAAAAGACCTGGCCGCTGGCCCGTTCTGGCGGAATATTGAGTGCAGAGACACACAGCGGCTCAATCAGGCTTTGCATGACTGCGGTTGCCAGTCCGGTGCAGATCTCGGCGACGGATTGACTGGCTGCGCATTGAAAGCCATTGAGTTG
>CAIQEX010000408.1 GCA_903870955.1 uncultured beta proteobacterium | reverse complement strand
CGGGACATGTTGCAGCACCTGGGCAACCTGGTGCGCGACCCGGCTCTTGCGGCCTATTTTGCAGAACGTGATTACCGCGAAGACGTGGTGATGCCAGGGCGTGGCAGCACCATCAGCGTGCCGGTCAAACTGTCGGTGCATTTGCACCCCTACGGTGGCGGCCGCAGTTTGCTGTTATCACGCGACATTACGGCGCTGGAGCAGGCCGAGGCCATGCGCCGCGATTTTGTGGCCAATGTATCCCACGAGATTCGCACCCCGTTGACGGTGCTGTCCGGGTTTGTGGAAACCTTGCAATCCCTGCCGCTGAGCGAGGACGAGCGCAACCGGTATCTGGAACTGATGTCCCAGCAGGCACACCGTATGCAAACCCTGGTCAGTGATTTGCTCACGCTGTCGCGGCTGGAAGGCAGTCCGCCGCCCCCGGTGCATGACTGGGTTCCGGGACAAATGCTGATGTCTCAATGCCAGCAGGACGCGCACGACCTGTCGGTGGTGTTGTGGGGCCAGGCGCGCAAAATCGACTTCGAAATGGAGACGGGTCTGGACATTGCCGGTGCGGCAACTGAACTCCACAGCGCCATGTTCAACCTGATCGGGAACGCGATTCGCTACTCGCCTCCGGACACGCCGATTGAAGTGTGCTTGCGCACCTTGCCCAATGGCGGTGCGATGTACAGCGTAAAGGACCATGGCGGTGGCATTGCGCCGGAACATATTCCGCGTCTGACCGAACGTTTCTACCGGGTGGATCGCAGCCGCTCACGGGAGACCGGAGGGACCGGGCTGGGTCTGGCCATCGTCAAGCATGTGGCGCAGCGCCATGGTGCCGAACTCATCATCGAGAGCACGCCTGGCAAGGGTTCCAGCTTTGCTATACGGTTTGCTCCGCAGCGGGTAAGACCGGTGGTGACACCGATGATTTTGTCGGACTAAACTCTTTGCAGACCGGCTATCAAGCCTCGCAAGCCCGATGTGGGCGAAGGCAGCGGAGTCCAAAAATCGATCGCAATGCCACCGCCAGTGTCGAAAAAGACCCTGGAAGAGCGCAAAATGGTGCAGCTGAATAAATGAACTTTTCCACGTAACTGCATAGGGAGTGCGATGCCTTACTCACTAACCTGGGAGCCCGACGGGGTCTACAAAAGGTTCAATGGCGTGGTGACCGGCGCTGAATTGCTGCAGTCGGTGATCGAAGTTGCCATGGACATCCGATTCGTGTCGTCGCAGTACGAAGTCTCGGATTACCTGGATGCCGTGAGTACCGATTTCTCGCAGGACGCCTTGAACGAAGTGCGCGCAGTGCGCATCGGCTCGTTCATGAACAATCCCCGTATCAAGGTGGCTATCGTGACCCACGACACCGAAATCCAGCAACGCATTTATTCCACCATCGCGGCCCGCCTGACCTTGCACCAGACCAAGGTGTTCAACGCCATTTCAGAAGCAAACACCTGGTTAGGTCGCACGGAACCCGCCTGACGCACGACCTAATAGGCGGTCTTTTCGAGCGCCAGCAGGCCTGTGGCGGTGTTGGAAATCGGTATGTGGTAGTTGCTGTGCACCTTGCGCACACCGGCGCCAGCGCCAGCGGTCAGCGCGGCGCGCATGGCCAGCCACATCAACAATTCCACACCTTGGGTTCCCGTTTTTTCGACCAGTTCATGGATGCTGAATTGGGTGGCCCATTCCGGGTTGGTGAGCAGGCTGTCCATAAATTGCAGGTCAAATTCCTTGTTGATAAAGCCGGCACGCTCGCCATCCAGTTGGTGTGACAAACCGCCAGAGGCGATGACCGCCACGGTCTTGCTGCTGTTCCAATCGGCGATGGCCTGACCGACGGCCTTGCCCAAGGCGTACACGCGACTGGCTTTGGGTAGCGGAAACTGCACTGTGTTGATGCAGACTGGCACCACCGTTACGGGGTAATTGCCCTCTGGGTACAGCAGTTTGAGGGGCAGGGAGCAGGCATGGTCGACCAGCATTTCCTGGCAACTCACCACATCGAATTCTTTGTCAATCAGCGTGTTGATCAGGTGCCACGACAGATCCACTTCGCCACGCAAGGGCTCCAGCGAGGGAATGCCCCAGCCTTCATCCGAGTTGACATATTGCTGCGCCGCGCCCACGGCAAAAGTCGGCATCTTGTCGAGAAAGAAATTGAGGCCGTGGTCGTTGTAGAAGATCACCAGCACATCCGGCTTCTTGGCATGCAGCCATTCGCGGATAGGAGGGAATCCATCAAAGAAAGGTTTCCAGTAGGGCTCTTGTTGAATGCCCTTGTGAATCGCCCCGCCAATGGCCGGGATGTGGGAAGTGGCGACGCCGCCGATCAGATTTGCCATGGGATTTTCCTGTCTGTTTATTGGCCTGCTGCGACGAGCTTGGCCTTGAATTGTTCTTTGGTCATACCGGTTTGCTGGGCGCCGATGTCTTGCATGTCGAGCCCGAAAATGCCGGCAAATTTGGCCAGGTAATAGGCGTTGCCACCGGCCGCGATTAACTGCAGCACGTTGCGGGCGCGAATCGCGTCGGCTTGCTGCGCATTCAGTCCGTACTGGCGCATGTAAGCCTCTTCGTCGGCGCGGAACGCAGCGCGGTTTTCTGCCGAGTTGAACGAAAAACACATCTTGTTGAGGGCGTAGCCCTTTTTGGCCTGTTCGCCGTCAAAGGGCGTGGTGCCGGGTATGGGGGGCAAAGGAATTTGGGATGCCACGGAAGTCTCCATTGGTTGTCGGTATGGAGCGAAGTATCAAAGACCCATTGCAAAAGATACAGTCATCAATCATGATGAAATACATGAGTAAATTTGATTATTCGGACTTGGATGGTCGCCTGCTGCGCCTGCTTGTGGCGGTGGTGGAGGAGGGCTCGGTGACCGGTGCGGCGAACCGTCTGGGAGTGACGCAGTCGGCCGTGAGCCATATGCTGGACAAGCTTCGCGCCATCACGGCCGACCCCTTGTTTGTCAAATCCGGCCGCGGCATTGTGGCCACGGCGCGTGCCGAGTTGCTGGCGTCGCAGGCACGGGAGCTGTTGGCGTCATTGCAGGGTTTTGCCTTGGCAGGCAGCTTTGACCCGTCGCGCTGGCAGACCGATTTCACGATTGCCGCCAACGACTTTCAGCGCGACGTGCTATTGCCCCCACTGGCAGCGCGTCTGCGTCAGCGTGCGCCGGGCGTGGTGTTGCGCATCATCCCCTCGGGTGTGCCGACGTTGGACATGTTGCGCAACGAGAACTGCCAGTTGGTCATCAGTCCGCGTCCGCCGGACGGGACGGATATTGTGCAAAAACGCTTGTTTGTTGATGCCTACCGGGTGTTTTTCGACCCCGCACAACGCGCAGCGCCCGACACCTTGGCGGACTACCTGGCGTCCGATCACATTACCGTGGTGTATGAACCAAGGCGCGCGTTGGACATCGACCAATGGATGGCTGCAAAGCAGATTGCACGCCGCTTTTCGGTGATGGTTCCGGCCTTTTCAGGGCTGTTGCCCTTCATGCGCGGGAGCCCGTTGCTGGCGACGGCACCGGGCATGCTGCAAGCGACCTTGCTGCAGGGTTTGGCGTCGGTGCCCGTCCCGCTACCTTGCCCCGCCATGCCGATGTACATGGTCTGGCACCAGCGGCACCAGTTGGACCCGGCGCACCTCTGGCTGCGCAGTGAACTCGAAGCTGTAGCGCGCCTTAAGACTGACCCAGACCAATCGGCGCCGGTGCCGTGCTGACAATGCGGGAATACAGTTTGTCGTACACCGCGTCACGCGCGTATTTGCCGTTCAGCGGGTCGGTGTTTTGCGCGAAGGCTGCATCCAGTTCCAGCCAGTCGGCGGAGCTCAGACATTTTTCAGCCTCCGGCAGAATGACCTGCTCCTCGACCTTCATGTGCTCCAGGTAGGCATCCAGATAACGCGTGCAGTGCTCTTCAAAGGCTGTGCGGCGCGATTCGCCGAGCAGTTCCCACGCCAGAAGCAAGTGCTGCAATTCGCGCACACCGGCTTCACTTTTCTGGTGGTCATGGTCCAGGCGCTCAATGGTTTCCCGCACCGCAGGCGAGGCTTGCAGCACGCGTGGAAACAGCAGGGTCGTCTCTTTGGTGTGGTGCAGCTTTTCCGGAAATTCATCGATGTAAAACAACATGGCACCCAGCACATCAAAGTATTGCTGCGGGTCGGTCCCAGGGCCACGCTTGAGCATCATGCGCAGGGATTGCAGCATCGCTGCCAGGGAGGAATGCTCTTCGCGAATGGTCTGCAGACTGCTGTGTTTCATGTCGTCTCCTGAGAATCGTGTGTTCTGTGCTGGCAATATGCTAAGCCAATACGGCGCAGCATATTGCATTTGGCCCCGGCTAGCAGCTATTTAAAATCGTTATAGCTACCAGTCAGAAATCGCACTTGCCAATGGCTTCGTTTAAAGAGACGATGCCAGATAATGACAATTTTTAGGAGACACAATATGCATAAGAGACTGTTCCTGAGCGCCACCATGCTGGCCATTTCTGCCCTGTCGCCCAGTGTCGTTCTGGCCGATGGCAACACCTTCAAAATTGGCCTGATTCTGCCGATGACCGGGCAGCAAGCCACTACCGGACGTCAGATCGAAGCGGCCGCGCGTTTGTATATGGCGCAAAACGGCGACACCGTGGCCGGCAAGAAGATTGAGCTGATCGTCAAGGACGACACCAGCGTGCCCGATGTCACCAAGCGCGTGGCGCAAGAACTGGTGGTCAACGACAAGGTCAATGTGCTGGCCGGTTTTGGCATTACGCCCTCGGCTCTGGCAACAGCCCCGATTGCCACCCAGTCCAAGACCCCTCAGGTGGTGATGGCCGCCGCCACCTCCAGCATCACCGAAGCGTCGCCCTACATCATTCGCACCAGTTTCACCCTGCCGCAAGCCTCGGTTTCGCTGGCGGACTGGGCACCCAAGAATGGCATCAAAACAGTTGTCACTTTGGTTAGCGATT